>NZ_JBRUHS010000008.1:0-111300 GCF_053206945.1 Streptococcus dentasini | reverse complement strand
TTACGACGCAGCATCGTCAGGTTTCTTTAGTGATATAGCTGGGCTTGAGGCTGATGTCAGCTCAGGCTTAACGCTATTAAACCAAGGGATTGCCGGGTTCAACGGGAGCTTCACTATGCCGAGTAAGAAGGACCTAGAGTGGACCAAGACGATTAATTCTCAGTGGGATGAGCGGGATAGGAGGTTGACGGAAGCTTACCAATCAGTTGTCAGAAAAGTTAGCAATGGTGAAGAACTGACGGATAGTGATATTAAAGCCTTAATTACCTATGCACAGAACCATCCAAATACGCAACTTTCCACTCCAATGATGAATGCTATCAACACCTATTATACAAACCATGGTGTTAACGTTCCAACAAAAGAAAGTAATAAGGATTCAGGGCCTTCCATTGCTAATACTATTTTACAATATATGAGTAATATTGGTGATCTGGTAAAAGGAGCTGGTGGCTGGGTTGTATCTAGCGGAACGGACAGGCTAGCTAAGATTATTAGTAAAATCACTGTGGCCTCTCAAGGGGGGGCTGGTGGTTTTGTGATACTTGACACAGGCAAAAGGTTATATAGGAATGGTTATCAGAAAGGGCTTGCAACGGTAAGCAAAGGGAATGCAATCAGTAAATTTGGTAGAGTTTTAAGTAATCCTTATGTCCAACTTGCTGCCTTTGGTGTAGGTGTTTGGAACGACGTTGCTAATAAGGGGAAAACAGTCGGTCAAGGCATTACTCATACAGGAGCAAGTACAGCAGTCGGTTTAGGAACTAGCGCCTTGACTACAGCAGTGATAACTGGTATTGCAGGTGGACCAGTTGGCTGGGCTGCTTTGGCAGGAGCTGCTGTGGGATACGGAGCAGTTCAATTGTTCGAGTTGGGTTATGATCATAATTTCTTAGGAATGCAAGATGGCTTAGACGCTGCTGGAGAATGGATTGATAAGGGGGCTGGAAAGGCAAAAGACTGGGTTGAGGATAATGCAGGAAAAGCAAAAGACTGGGTTGAAGATAAAGCGGATAAGGTAGGCGACGCTATATCAAGCGGCATAAGTGCCATTAATCCATTTGATTAATGAGAGGAATTCACAATGCAGAAAGCCGAAATCGAATTTTTGAGAAAAAGGAATTTACGATACCGTATTTTAAAATCTACGAATCAATATTACCTTTTAGATGCAGATACTCCCCTTCTCATTGTTTACTTTTTTCCAGTTCTTATTTACTTTGTTCCTCACCGTTGTTATCCTATAACGCAAACAGAGTATCAACAACTATCTAACTCTCCCGAAATGAGTGAGCATATTCGTGAAGTTTTCAGCCGCTATGGTTTTCGCTATAGCTTAGGTTCGGGATTGTTAGCCATGCTGCTTGGAATTGGTTTTAATGTTAATCAATATCTATATTTTTCTGCAGGAATGTTCAATTATATATTAGCTATTTTTATAGGCTTTATGGTTATAGGCTTACGTATTTGGATGACACAAGCTTATAAGTTGCCAGATAGTTACTACAAAAGAAGCTATCAAAAAATTTGGATTTTTCCCCGTTTTGTAAAACGTCTTCTGCTGTTTGCTTTTTCCTATTTGGTTATTTTAGCTGTTTGTACAGCTATTATCTACGCCTTTTTGACTGCTCAAGTTGATAACTATATTGTCCATATCAATTTGTTAACTCTTCCACCCCTATGTTTATGCGCTGGTAATTTTGTATTTCTTGCTCCCAACAAATACTGGATCAAGCTTCAAAATTAATCGTATGTAAATTTTAAAAATCAGGAGAATAAGATATGCTTAGTATTGGTTCGATTGTACAATTACATGATGGTACACAAAAATTAATGATTTTAAATAGAGCTCCTCTTATAAATGATGGTGAGAGGATTGTTAGATATGATTACAGTGCTTGTAAGTACCCTGTAGGTTTGAATCCTCAAAAGGTTTTCTATTTTAATGAGAAAAATATTAAGAAAGTCGTTTTTGAAGGATATCATGATGAAAGCGAAGATAAATTTGACGAGCTCTATCAGCAATGGTTAGAAGAAGAAGGTTCTCAAATTCCTCAAGGGGAAGTTATAGGACCCTTGGAAGGAGATTAGATAATATGGTAAAAATGGTCTTGGGGAGTTCAGATACCCAAGCGAGTTCTGTGGCGACGCTAGCCGATAACTACACGACTGGCTTTGAGAGTATCCTCTCAGCGATTTCCACGCTGAAGGGTTCCGATAAGCTCAAAGGGACAGCCTATACCAATGCCAAGGAGTATGGGGATACAGTTGTCACCCCCTTGGCTAAAGGGATGATTCTTTTAGCCGAAGCGGCTAAGACCGATACGCAGATGTTGCCGGATAGGTACCGCTCAGATGTGGGTGAGGATGAATTATCCGATGATACGGAGGTGTTGTCGGCAGAGATCGAAGCCTTGAATACTACAATCAATACCAACAATTCGCTTTTGGAAGGGATGGCGTCTGACGATCCCAATAGGACAACCACAGAGAATGCGGTGAACAGTGATACAGCGGAGCGGGACAAGCGCCAAAAGAAGCTGGATAAGATCAATGCTTACGACGCAGCATCGTCAGGTTTCTTTAGTGATATAGCTGGGCTTGAGGCTGATGTCAGCTCAGGCTTAACGCTATTAAACCAAGGGATTGCCGGGTTCAACGGGAGCTTCACTATGCCGAGTAAGGGACAGCTCAAGTGGGCGAAGAACATCAATACCAACTGGGAAAAGCTTATCATAGTTTTGGATTATGTTAATTCCTATGGATTTGATCGTGAGACAGCCGAGACGCTGTATAGGCTACAGCAAGGAATTCTTGAAAAAGCTGACAAGGAGAACTGGAGCAATGAGAAGGTTCTTTATGAATATAATCGATTGATTGCTTCTTTCGCACCGGACAGCTATGTTTCAACCCGTTGGAAAGCGATTTGCGGGACAGAAGAAAAATCTGAACGGGATAAGCTATGTAAAGAATACGGATTATCAAGCAGCGATATCAAAAAACTTGAAGACGGAATTGAGGCCCAACATGCAAATCCTGACGCTTCCAAGGACTTTGCCCATGAAGCAGTTCAAATCGCTGCTTTTACAGAGGAAAGCTGGGATACTTTTTCAACGGATAATGCGGTTCATAATTTATCTCATCTCGCTAACGAGGGTCTAGAGCACGAGGAAATCTCTTTTAAAGGTGATGTGGATTCTGGGCGATACAGTGATTCAGATTTTAATTCAGATTTGGATGCTATTAATTACTACAAACGGGCAACTGCCGATAAAGTCGACAGAGATGATATTTTTACAATTGGCGCTGAATATAACTCTGGTATTTCTGATAACAGTATCAATCGTGTCAATGAGTTTTACGATAATTATGATGATCCTGGCACTATTTTTGGATGGGGCAAGAAATCAGGTGAGGATGTTGTCGAAGATATTATTGAAGACGAGACTATAGGAAGCAACCATATTTCGTCCCCATACAGTGATGACGAAAAAGATAAGCACAAACAGGACTTTTATGATTACTTGGAAAGAGGAGAGAAGAAAAATGTCAGGTAGACAAAAAGGGTACATCATTGTGAGCATGTTTGCGCTTGTTTTCCTTTTAGTTGGAGGGGGGCTTTGGGGGTGGCACCGCTATCAGTCAAGTGCTTTTCAGAGAGCCTATGAGCAAGGCAATGCCTATGAGCAGTTGAACAGTCTAATGAATACCACTCGCTATGCGAAAGAAGTTCGCAAGGCCGGTTACTCAGTAGACGACTATGGTCTCAAGATGAATGAACGAATCGATAACTTAACAACCAAGACGACTCCAGCAGTTGTAATAAGTGTTCCAACAAAAAGCGGTATAGATACAGCCATATCATTAAAAGAAAACGAGAGATTTCGTTTAGAATTTAATTCTGAAATGAAGTTAGTCTCTATCCTTTATTATAAAGATGGAAAGTATTTACTTAATAATGAGATCTCCAAAGAAGAACAGGAGAAGTATGAAGCGTTCGTCCGCAAAGCCATAGCCAAAACGATTAAAGATATCTATGATAGTATGGCTTCTTAGAATAAAGAGGGATCAGAATCATGTCAGTTAAACGACAGCAGCGGCTCCTATTGACTCTCCTCTTGCTTCTCCCTCTGTTAATCGGCAGCTTTTTCTGGGGGCGGCACCGCTATCAATCTAGTGCTTTTCAGAGAGCCTATGAGCAAGGAAATACCTATGAGCAGTTGAACAGTCTAATGAATACCACTCGCTATGAGAAAGAAGTTCGCAAGGCCGGTTACTCAGTAGACGACTATGGTCTCAAGATGAATGAACGAATCGATAACTTAACAACCAAGACGACTCCAGCAGTTGTAATAAGTGTTCCAACAAAGAGTGGAGTTATTATCCGCATGGATATTAATACAGAAGAAGACCTTATGGTGGAATTTGATGAAAGGATGAGAGTGAAGTCGATTCTTTACCACAAGGATGGTAAAAATTTATATAACGATGAAATTCCCAAAGAAGAACGTGATAAGTATGAAGGGTTCGTCCGCAAAGCCATAGCCAAAACGGTTAAAGATATTTATGATAGTATGTAGACCCAGAAGAATAGGAGAATAAAATATAGCAGACAAAAGAAAAGCTGCACCTCAACCTCAACTCGATGAAGTGTCTTATGCCTCAGAGATAGAATTTCATGCTGACGCTGTTGATAATTGGAAAAAATATATATCAGGTTTTAATTGGCAAGAAAGAGCCCTTAGAGCAGATATGGGACTTGGTGAAGAAGATGAAAGCGGTATTTATGACCGATACTATATCTTAGAAGATGACAGTGTAAAAAAACAGAAGGAAGCTCATGGTGAAAAATAAAAAAATAGTCTCAATAATGCTAATTTCTTTTGTTATATGCATTGTTTCATTATTTCTTTACTTTCATAATCAAGTTTATTGGAAATATGATAATCATTGGATGCTAGGAAAAAACAGAACCGAAATTGAAACACGATACGGCAAGTTTGACCCATCCATACTGGGTCATAACAAAGAAGTTTATGTGATAAAAGATAATCCTTTGTCTCTAATATACGATAATGATAAAGCTTACTTTGTTATGGCCTTTGACAATAAAGGTAAGTGCGTTAAAGTCTACCAATATACGCCACCAGGCTTATAAGTATGCATTTTAACGATTATAGTGACGAATATGACAAAGTTACATTATCCTTAGAGATTACGATGGATTTTAGATTATTTTTTATATGACAATGGCAGGAAGTAATGAGGAAGTTAAAGTCTACCATTTGGGAAACGAAAGGATTACTATGACGGAAGCTAACACTGTTCTTAACTATCAGATGACCCCTCAGACTAGGGAAGCCTTAGAACTGGCTGCCGCTGTGGTTGGTGATCATAAAGAAGCCTGCCTGACATCGCAACTGTTACTGCTATCCCTTTTGAGCGCTAGAGATTCTGGAGCCGGATTTGCTTTGGGAAGATATGCTATTACGAAAAGCAAGATTTCAAAGGAAATAGCTGCTGCTTCCCATGTTCGAGCAAGGGAGTCCTTTGTCTTAGAAGAGAGTTCGGATTCGAGTTACGCAGTTACATCAGAGCGCAAGTATCAAGAAAAACGGCGGCAGTGGCTGAGTGAGCACCCTGTTCAACTACTACCTGAGCCACCTTCTGATAAGGTTCTACAAGGGATTGATTGTCCTATCAGTCAAGTGGTGCTTGATATTCTTACCTTCGCTGACGAATTGCGCTTTCAAGAAGATCCCACTGAGGGGATGGATACCTACTATATTCTGTTGGGGATAATTCACCATCCAGAGTCTAACGCAGCGGTCATTCTTGAAAAATTGATGGCTGAAACTCCTAGTCTCTCTTATGAAGAGCCTCTGAAAGCTATTTTCACGATGAAGGAAGACCGACAGTATCGTAAAGCCCGAGATGGGCATTCTACAATGTCCTCCAGAGAGCGCTATTCCCGAAAGCAGGTGCCAGATCAGCCTATCTTAGAGTTGATTGCTTTTGACATCACGGCTCAAGCTGAACAGGGACTAATTCAGCCAGCTGTTGAACGTGATCAGGAATTAAAACAGATAGAAGCAGCCTTGCTCCGTCGTCATAAGAAACCTGTTCTCCTTCTGGGAGACAGTGGCGTTGGAAAGGCGGCAATAATTGACGCCTTAGCCTTAAAAACTGCTCAACAGGGACTTGTTAGTCTTGAGGAAACGCGAATTCTGCGGTTAGATCTTAGGACACTCCCTAGTCTGACCAAAGAGTTTGATGGCGATGCGATAGCCATGGCTTTGGCAGAGGAATTAAGACAGGAGCCAGATTTGTTACTGTATATTGACGACCTCCGAAGCATTCAGGATGACTATTATTTGAAAAAGTCGATTCAGCCTCTTCTCCTTAAAGAAGGGTTTAATGTGATTGGAACAGCAACACCTGCCGATTGGGAGCATTTGCTCTTCCATGAGACTACTCTGACTCAGTATTTTAGTATCATTAGAATTTCTGAGCCTTCCGAGACGCAAGCCAAAACCATGCTTAAGCACCGATTGCCTTTTTATGAAGCCTATTATCAGATAAACTATGCTCCAGAGGTAGTGGATATCGCTGTTGATTTGGCAAAGAAATATTTAACTGGTGAATGCCTTCCAGCCAGTGCATTCAGCCTAATTGATGATGCCGGGGCTCTTCTGAGCAATCAGGAAGGTCAGCCTACTCTCCGTCAGGAACTGGAACACGAAATGAGATACTGGCGGCAGCAACTGGCTAAAGCGCGTGCAGCACCTATCCCTGACTCGGTTATTATTGAAACACTTGAAGAACGTATAGACAAGGCAAAAGAGAAGTTCCAAAAGACCCAGCTGTCTTTCAGCAGCGTACCCCAAGAAACTTCCCTAACGGTGACACCTGAACAGATTAGGGAAATAGTGGAGACTAGGACAGGAGTACCTGCAAAAGAACTGGTAGTTGTGTTAAACCAAGAAGCGCCCTTATGCAAGCTGCAGAACTTGCCGAAACGTCTCTCAGAAAAAGTCATTGGGCAGCCAGAAGCAGTTGATCTCATCTCCAAGGCTATTGTCCGCTCCTATACCGGATTTCGTGATCCTAACCGCCCAGTAGGTGTCTACTTGTTTCTGGGGACAAGTGGTGTTGGTAAGACCGAGACAGCTAAGGTACTAGCTGAAGAACTATTTGGCAGCCCTAAAATGATGATGCGTTTTGATATGTCCGAATACCAACAAGAGCATACAGTTTCTCAACTTATCGGATCTCCTCCTGGTTATGTCGGATTTGAACAGGGCGGACGACTGACAGAGCATATCAAGAATCACCCCTATTCTGTTATTTTGTTCGATGAAGTTGAAAAGGCTCATCCTAAAATGTTTGATTTGATGATGGTATCTTGACTAGCAGTCGCGGAGAGACAGTTGATTTCACACATACAATTATTATTTTAACGTCTAATTTAGGAACTAAAGACATTTACCAGTCTCATCCCATTGGTTTTAATACAGAATTGGCAGCTCGAGACCATCAATATATTCATGATAATGTTCAATCGGCTGTTAAAGATTATTTCCGACCAGAGTTCTTAAATCGTATTGATGAAACAGTTGTTTTTAGACCCTTGGATGATGATAATATTTTAGAGATCACGCGACTATTGCTGCAGCGGGAACAAGTTATACTGGCACAGCAAGGAATTGAAGCTGATTTTGACGAAAAAGTTGCAGCTTATATTGCAAAGACCTGTTTTGATCCTATCAACGGTGCTCGTCCAATCAAACGAGGGATTGCTCGTCTAATTGAAGATAAGCTATCTCAACTTTTGATTTATCAAGAAATTACAAAAGGTGATCATATCCTGATTACAGAAGATAATCAAGAAATCAAAATTATCAGACATTAATTTTTGGACGGGCGGATAGTAGCGAGATAAAGCAGTTAATCAAAACTTTCAGATATAAAACAGTCCGCCTGCGTTCCAAGTTTCTATATGGATGAACCTTTGTTTTAAAAGAACCAGAAATATAGCAATTTTGAGTTCAATCGATTGACAAAAGACTGCCCAATGGCATAAAATCGTTTATATACCAGTAAAAAGAGTCGCTTTTTAAAAGCGCAGCTCTTCTTACAGATTTAGTATTTTATTACAGGAGCGCCCACTCCTACTAAAAGCTTCAAGAAAAAGATTACCTCGCTTGTCTTCAAGGACACAGTTTTACTCTCTTATTTTTTCTTGACGCCCTTAGTATCCTATAAAGAAAGGAAAGTGATAATCACTTATGAAACTCCCCAAATGGCTATCCTTGGCTATGCTGGTGACCTTTTCAGGCTCTTATCTAGCACCGAGCTTAGCTCTAGCACAAACAAATGACGGCCTTTTACCATCCAGCGAGGCTCCTTCACAACAGACTCAAGAGTCTTCCAAATCCCAAGAAGACAATGATCATAATGGTATTCCCGACCATGAGGAAGACAAGAACCACAACGGTGTTCCCGATGACGAAGAGGATGCCAACAAAAATGGGATCCCTGATGATTTAGATGCTAAGGAGGAACAGTCCTCATCAAGTTCTGAGGCTAGTTCTAGCCAAGAGACGGGCACTGATCAGGGTCAGTCTCAAGCTTCTTCGAGTGCACAAAGCTCTCCAAGCAGTTCGACGAACGAAGCTAGCTCAAATGCAGCTGATGATCAGTCTAAAACTGAAAGTTCTGCTTCACCAACCAGTGAAGAGGAGGCGAAGGCCCATTCTTCAGGTTCTAAGGAAAACGATATTCCCGCCAAGGAAGAGCCTAAAACTAACTTAGGCAAAAATTCAGCTGAAAGTAAAAAGCAAGTCATTCTAAATTCTTTTCAAGTAGATCTTAAGCTTCCGTCAAACTCAGCTAGTAACACAAGGCAGACAAGTCAAGCTGATCGTTGGTTTGGCCCTGTTGATAATACACCGACAACACCGCCAAGCTATACGGCCTACGTAGAACACTGGTCAGGCGACTCTGCCTATACCCACAACCTTCTGTCCCATCGCTACGGGATTACGGCTGAACAGCTAGATGGCTATTTGAATTCTCTGGGAGTTTCCTACAATCACAATCGGATTAATGGTAAACTTTTGCTTCAATGGCAAAATGACAGTGGCCTAGATGTGCGCGCGATTATCGCTATTGCTATGGCAGAGAGCTCGCTAGGAACAGCTGGTGTCGCTACTATTCAAGGCTCCAACATGTTTGGCTATGGTGCTTTTGATGCCAACCCTGATAATGCGGCCAACTTTTCTGATGACAAGGCTATTACAAAAATGACAGCTGAAACCATCATTCAAAATAAAAATTGGACCTTTAAGATTCAAGACGATAAGGCCAAGAAGAATGCCATGGGTCAACTTAACCCTATTGCAGATGGGGGTGTTTATTTCACCGATACCTCGGGAACTGGCAAGCGCCGGGCGCAAATCATGCAAGATATTGATACTTGGATTGACCAGCATGGTGGCACACCGCCTATCCCAGAGGATCTTAAGCACTTAAATGGTACCAGTGCCATGGCTGTCCCTAGTGGCTATCAGATTTCGCATCCCATGAGTACAGATAGCTATATAGCAGCTTCTTACCCTTGGGGGCAATGTACATGGTATGTTTATAACCGTGCCAAAGAACTGGGTTACAGCTACGATGCTTATATGGGTAATGGCGGTGATTGGCAGCATAAAGCCGGCTATGATGTGGGTCATACGCCCAAAGTTGGCTATGCGGTATCCTTTGCACCAGGACAGGCCGGTGCTGATCCTAGCTATGGTCATGTCGCTATTGTCGAAGAAGTTAAAGCTGATGGCTCCATTCTTATCTCAGAATCCAACGCCCTTGGTCTAGGAGTCGTTTCTTACCGCACCTTCTCTGCAGCCCAAGCCTCAACCCTCACCTACGTCATCGGTCATAAAAGCTAAGATACTAAAACCGTAAAATATGAGATTTTAAGAAGGTAATGCTGTGTGCTTGCACACAAGGAAGCCTACCTAAATCCTGAGTTTCTAGCTTGTGCTTACCTAACAAAAATATAAGAAAAAATCCCTTTGCTCTGAAGGGATTTTCGTGTATACAAGAGACACTTTGTTAGCCGATGAATAACTTATCTTAACATCAAACAGGGGACAAGTTTTGTCTAGATCTTAGTTTACCTTATAAGAGGCTTTTTGTACTTCGCATAAAGGGTGTCCTAAGCTCAATATATGAAGACTAATGGCTTGGTTGCTGATTAGGAATTTTATTTCTTGTTTTTAGCCTAAACTTTTGACAGTTCCTTTTAACTGTTAAAGGGGAAACTATAGACCGCTAACTTTGTCAATCTCAAATCTTAATCAACTGTGTAGGGGTGAGGTAAGGAAATTGAGACCTCGCCTACTAATTTTTATCATCCCCCTCTTCCTTAGCTTACTTAATAAGTTAATACAAAGTATTTTTTCTTACCACGACGAATGACTGTTAATTCATTATCAATCTTATCTGTCGCAGATAGAGTATAATCGAGGTCTTGAATACGCTCACCATTAATATAAATAGCACCATTTTGCACATCTTCGCGAGCTTGGCGTTTAGAGTTAACTATTTGAGCAGTTACAAGAATGTCAACAATATTAAGACTGTCGCTTTTTTGGATAGCATAGTTAGGGACGTTGCTCAACCCTTGTTTTAGCTCAATTGCAGATAGATTTTTGATATTACCTGCAAAAAGTTGTTCGGTAATTTTTAGAGCTTCTTGATAGGCTTCCTGGCCGTGAACAAGTGTGACCACTTCACGTGCAAGGATTTTTTGTGCTAAACGTTCATGGCGGGCACCATCAAATTGTTTTTCGATTTCGGCGATTTCATCCAAAGATAGGAAGGTGAAAATTTTCAAAAAACGTACAGCATCGTCATCCATGACATTAAGCCAGAATTGGTACATTTCATAAGGAGATGTTTTGTCAGCATCTAGCCAAACAGCATTGCCCTCTGATTTTCCGAATTTTTTACCAGTGGAATCAGTAATGAGCGGAACAGTGATGACATGGGCGGTCTTGTCAGCTTTACGACGAATGAGTTCGGTACCGGCAGTCATATTTCCCCATTGGTCAGACCCACCAATTTGCAAAGTGACATTGTATTTTTGGTTTAGCTCATAGAAATCATAACCTTGCATGATTTGATAAGCAAACTCTGTGTAAGAGATACCGGTTTCGATTCGCTTTTTTACAGATTCCTTACTCATCATGGTATTGACGGTGAAATATTTTCCAACGTCGCGCAGGAAATCGATGAAACTGATAGAGCCAAACCAATCATAGTTGTTGACCATAACGGCCTTGTTATCGCCATTATCAAAATCAAGAAAACGAGATAACTGGTTTTGAATCTTTTTTACCCATCCTTGAACGGTTTCTTTCGTTTGTAGATTTCGTTCAGCGTCCTTAAAGGAAGGATCGCCAATCAATCCTGTCGCTCCGCCGACTAAAGCATACGGTTTATGACCAGCTAGTTGTAGGCGACGGGATGTTAAAATAGCCACTAAATGCCCCAAATGCAGGCTGTCAGCTGTTGGATCGTAACCAGTATAATAAGAAACTGTCCCTTCTTCAAGAGCCTTTTTTAAACTGTCTTCATCGGTGGTCTGAAAAATTAAACCGCGTTCTTTTAATTCATCAAAAATTGTCATAGTATCTCTCCAGTGATTTATAGTGCTAAGGCTCATTATACCAAAAACTCTGAGGCTCATGCAAGTTGACCTTGATTTTGGTATAATGGCTTAGAGGTAGATTATGGTTGAATTCTTCAAGAAGCTTTGGCAAGATTTAGTTGCCTTTTTTAAAAGGTCAAGGACTCCAAAGCATTTAAAATCTAAGAATAAGCTGGGCAAAGGGCAGAAAAATAGTGATTCTGATTCGGAATTCGAACTGTCAGGGGCAGATAGAGTTTCTGTTGTGCTCAGCAGTTTAAAGATGATATCGGATTTCTTTTACATTGTCGTTTTGCTTGTTTTTATGCTTGTTTCTGGATTAGGTGTAGGTTATCTAGCCAGCCAAATTGATAGCGTTAAAGTTCCTGATCGAGCGACCCTTGTCATGCAGGTGCGTTCGATTAGTCTAGTGTCCACTTTGGCCTATGCTAATGGACACGATATTGCGGAAGTGGATACAGACTTGCAGCGCAGCCCCGTAAAGGGGGAAGATATCGGTAGTAATATCAAACAGGCAGTTATTGCAACTGAGGATGAAAATTTCAAATCTCATCACGGTGTTGTCCCAAAAGCGGTATTTCGTGCTCTCGTTTCCTCGGTGTTAGGCGTTGGTTCTAATAGTGGCGGTTCTACCTTAACTCAGCAGTTGGTCAAACAGCAAGTAGTTGGTGATGACCCTACTTTTAAGCGTAAAGCACGCGAAATTATTTATTCATTAGCCTTAGAACGCTATATGACAAAAGATACAATCCTAACCTCTTATTTAAATGTATCCCCTTTTGGTCGTAATAATAAGGGGGAGAATATTGCCGGTGTAGAAGAGGCTGCTAAGGGGATTTTTGGAGTATCGTCAAAGGCATTAACAGTTCCACAGGCAGCTTATATCGCGGGATTGCCCCAAAGTCCGATTACTTACTCTCCCTATGCTGCAGATGGACGTTTAAAAGATCAGGAAAGTTTGACTTATGGCCTGAAACGTCAGCAAGCGGTCCTCTATAATATGTATCGAGCAGGTTATTTGAGCAAAAGAGATTATCGCCACCATAGACAATACGATATTCAACAAGATTTCATAGCTTCTGAAGAATCCAGTAGTGTTAGTCATGATTATCTCTACTATGCGGTTATGGAGGAAGCTCAACAGCATATGTATGACTATCTGATTAAGCGGGATGAAGTTTCTCAATTTGACTTGAAGAATGATGAAACTGTGGCCAATTATCAACAATTGGCTTTAGAAGCTTTACAGACAGGAGGATACAGGGTTACAACAACTATCAATGAAAATATCTATAAAGCTATGCAAGAATCCGCACAAAATTCCGGAGGCCAATTGGATGCTGGCAACAGCAGCAGAGTAGACGTTGGTAATGTTTTGATGGATAATAAAACTGGAGGGATTCTCGGTTTTGTTGGTGGCCGCGATTATAAGGTTAATCAAAATAACCATGCGCTAGACACAAAGCGTTCTCCTGGTTCTAGTATCAAGCCTATTATTGCTTATGGCATTGCTCTTGATCAGGGGATGCTGGGGTCAGCCTCTATCTTGTCTAATTATCCAGCGACTTTTTCGGGTGGAACAAAGATCATGCATGGCAATGATGAGGGGACTGGGGCTGTTAGTCTTCAGGAAGCTCTAGATACTTCTTGGAATATTCCAGCCTACTGGACCTATCGCATGTTACAAGAACAAGGTGTTGACGTTGAAGCTTATATGACTAAAATGGGGTATCAGATTGATCATTACGATATTGAAAGCTTGCCATTGGGTGGAGGTATTGAGACAACGGTCCTGCAACAGACCAATGCTTATCAAACGTTAGCTAATGAGGGTATATATCAAAAAGGTTATATGGTTCAGTCCATTACTGATAATAAGGGTCGAAAGATCTATGAGCATGCCGAGAATCCTATTCCTGTTTATGGTAAGGAAGCGGCTAGTATTATGACTGATTTGCTTAAGGGACCGATTGCATCGGGCAAAACAACTAAATTTAAAGACCATCTAACATCAATAAATGCAGGATTGGCTTCCAATATTGACTGGATTGGTAAAACTGGAACAACCGATAATTACAGTGACGTTTGGCTCATGTTATCTACCCCAACGGTTACCTTAGGTGGCTGGGCAGGTTATGATAATAACGCCTCAATGAGTTCTAATACGGGCTATGAAAATAATGCACAATATATGGCGAATTTAGTCAATGCTATTGATGCTGCTGATTCTTCTGTTTTTGGAGGTGGACAGAAATTTTCACTGGCTTCCAATGTTATTAAATCGACAGTGCTTAAGTCAACAGGTTTGAAACCGGCAACGGTGTCTCATAATGGTAACAGCATCAATTTATCTGGTGAAACAACTACTAGTAATTGGGCTAAGAATGGCGCTGGTGATACAACATACAGCTTCATGGTCGGTGGTAGTGACAGTGATGATGAGGCAGCTTGGAAGACAGTAACAGGGCAGCAATAAACTTGCGTAATGGTACAAAATAGGTTATAATGTAAACAACTATTTGTCGTCTTACTTGGTTGAAATATTGTCCAATCAAGAGATACAGCAGTTAAATCAAACTTTTTCAGTCAGATTTAGCTGCTCTTTTTGTGCCTAATTTCAGGAATTTTTATATTTGTAATAAAAAAATAAAAATTCTAAAAATTACGGGTGCAAAAGGTGTCCCGCGACAAATAAACTGTTAATCGACCTCGACCTAAGTTCTGTTTGCTGATGAGGCTAACCTTGCTCCAACAGACGAATGGTCTTTGTATCTTACTATAAAGGAGATAGAAACGTGGCAGGACATGACGTTCAGTACGGGAAACACCGCACCCGTCGCAGTTTTTCTAGAATCAAGGAAGTTCTTGATTTACCCAATTTGATTGAAATCCAAACGGATTCATTCCAAGAGTTTTTGGACAATGGTTTGAAAGAAGTATTTGAGGATGTACTTCCAATCTCTAACTTTACAGATACCATGGAACTGGAATTTGTAGGTTATGAGCTGAAAGAACCTAAGTATTCGCTTGAGGAAGCGCGTATTCACGATGCGTCTTACTCAGCACCGATCTTTGTGACTTTTCGTTTGATCAATAAGGAAACCGGTGAAATCAAAACTCAGGAAGTTTTCTTTGGTGATTTTCCAATTATGACGGAAATGGGTACCTTTATTATCAATGGTGGTGAACGCATTATCGTATCGCAATTGGTACGTTCTCCGGGAGTTTACTTTAACGACAAAGTTGATAAGAATGGCAAAGTTGGCTATGGTTCAACGGTTATCCCCAACCGCGGCGCTTGGTTAGAGTTGGAAACAGATTCGAAAGATATTGCCTACACTCGTATTGATCGTACGCGTAAGATCCCATTTACGACTTTAGTGCGTGCCCTTGGTTTTTCAGGTGATGATGAAATTCTGGATATTTTTGGTGACAGCGAATTGGTTCGCAATACTATTGAAAAGGATATCCATAAGAATCCAGCAGATGCGCGTACAGATGAAGCTCTCAAAGAAATATACGAGCGCTTGCGCCCAGGAGAGCCAAAGACTGCTGACAGCTCGCGTAGTCTGTTGATGGCCCGTTTCTTCGATCCGCGTCGTTATGATTTGGCAGCTGTTGGTCGTTACAAGATCAATAAGAAACTCAGTGTTAAAACACGTCTCCTGAATCAAGTCCTTGCCGAAAATTTGGTAGATAATGAAACGGGTGAAATTCTTGTTGAAGCTGGTACTGAAATGACACGTGATGTCATTAATTCAATCTCAGAACAAATCGATAAGGGCTTGAATAGCTTCATGTACACACCAAATGATTATGCGGTAGTGACAGAACCTGTTGTCTTGCAAAAATTTAAGGTCGTATCACCGATTGATGCTGACCGTGTTGTGACAATTGTTGGGAATGCCAATCCAGACGACAAGGTCCGTGCCCTTACGCCGGCGGATATTTTGGCGGAAATGTCTTACTTCCTCAACTTGGCTGAGGGGCTAGGTAAGGTAGATGATATTGACCACTTGGGTAATCGTCGTATCCGTGCGGTAGGTGAACTTTTGGCTAACCAGTTCCGTATTGGTTTGACTCGTATGGAACGTAATGTGCGTGAACGTATGTCCGTTCAAGATAACGACGTTCTGACACCACAACAAATCATCAATATTCGTCCTGTGACAGCAGCGGTTAAAGAGTTCTTTGGATCATCTCAGCTGTCTCAATTTATGGATCAACACAATCCATTGTCAGAGCTGTCTCACAAACGCCGTTTGTCAGCCTTGGGACCTGGTGGTTTAACCCGTGACCGTGCTGGATATGAAGTGCGTGACGTGCACTACACCCACTACGGTCGTATGTGTCCGATTGAAACTCCTGAAGGACCAAATATTGGTTTGATCAATAACTTGTCTTCATACGGACATCTGAACAAGTATGGATTCATCCAAACGCCCTATCGTAAGGTTGATCGCGCAACTGGTAAGGTCACTAATGAGATTGTCTGGCTGACTGCGGATGAAGAAGATGAATATACTGTTGCTCAGGCCAATTCAAAACTTAATGAAGATGGCAGCTTTGCGCAAGAAATTGTTATGGGTCGTCATCAAGGTAACAACCAAGAGTTCCCTGCAAGCTCTGTCGATTTTGTCGATGTATCGCCTAAACAGGTCGTTGCGGTTGCGACAGCATGTATTCCATTCTTGGAAAACGATGACTCCAACCGTGCCCTTATGGGGGCTAACATGCAGCGTCAGGCTGTGCCATTGATTGATCCTAAGGCACCATTTGTTGGTACAGGGATGGAGTATCAAGCAGCCCATGACTCAGGTGCTGCTGTGGTAGCTAAGCATGACGGCCGCGTCACCTTCTCGGATGCTGAGAAAGTTGAAGTGCGCCGCGAAGATGGTTCACTTGATGTTTACCATATTACCAAATTCCGTCGTTCAAACTCTGGTACAGCTTATAACCAACGTACCTTGGTTAAGGTTGGTGACCAAGTTGAAAAAGGGGACTTCATTGCAGATGGTCCTTCTATGGAAAAAGGAGAAATGGCTCTCGGACGTAATCCTATTGTTGCTTACATGACATGGGAAGGTTACAACTTCGAGGATGCCGTCATCATGTCTGAACGCCTAGTCAAAGAAGATGTTTATACGTCTGTTCACTTGGAAGAGTTCGAGTCAGAAACACGTGATACAAAATTAGGCCCTGAAGAGATTACCCGTGAGATTCCGAACGTCGGCGAAGACGCTCTTAAGGATCTCGATGAAATGGGGATTATCCGCATCGGTGCCGAGGTTAAAGAAGGCGACATCTTGGTTGGTAAGGTAACACCAAAGGGGGAAAAAGACCTTTCGGCTGAGGAACGACTCCTCCACGCTATCTTTGGTGATAAATCACGCGAAGTGCGTGACACATCACTTCGCGTGCCGCACGGTGGTGATGGTATCGTGCGTGATGTTAAGATCTTTACACGTGCAAATGGTGATGAGCTGCAATCAGGTGTTAATATGCTGGTTCGTGTCTACATCGCCCAAAAACGTAAGATTAAGGTTGGAGATAAGATGGCTGGCCGTCACGGGAACAAGGGTGTCGTTTCGCGCATCGTTCCTGTTGAAGATATGCCCTATCTTCCAGATGGAACTCCGGTTGATATCATGCTGAACCCGCTCGGGGTACCATCACGCATGAATATCGGACAAGTCATGGAGCTCCACCTTGGTATGGCAGCTCGCAACTTGGGGATCCACATTGCGACACCAGTCTTTGACGGAGCATCTTCTGAGGATCTCTGGGAAACTGTGGAAGAAGCTGGTATGGCTAGTGATGCCAAGACAGTTCTCTATGACGGCCGTACAGGTGAGCCGTTTGATAACCGCGTTTCTGTTGGTGTCATGTACATGATCAAGCTTCACCATATGGTCGATGATAAGCTTCACGCTCGCTCTACTGGTCCTTATTCACTCGTTACGCAGCAGCCACTCGGAGGTAAGGCTCAGTTTGGTGGACAACGTTTCGGAGAGATGGAAGTTTGGGCCCTTGAAGCTTATGGTGCATCAAATGTCCTTCAAGAAATCTTGACTTACAAGTCAGATGATGTTACAGGCCGTTTGAAAGCCTATGAGGCAATTACCAAGGGCAAACCTATTCCAAAACCAGGAGTTCCAGAGTCTTTCCGTGTCTTGGTCAAGGAATTACAATCGCTTGGTCTGGATATGCGTGTCTTGGATGAGGATAACCAAGAAGTTGAACTTCGTGACCTTGATGAAGGTGAGGATGACGATGTGATGCACGTTGATGACTTAGAAAAAGCTCGTCAAAGACAAGCAGCCGAAGCAGCTCGTGCAGCTCAAGAGGCTCCAGAGACTGCTGAGGCGCAGGAAGCTAATCAGGATTGAGCAGGGGCAAAGAGCAGTTAATTAAAAGGCTAATTCAGCTACTGCTTATTCATTAAAGCATAAAATAATTGGGAGTTTGGGATTGGTTGTCCTAAACTCATCGTGTCAGCATCTAAAAGACTGTTGACATTACTTGCAATAGAAAGGTAATACTAGTGGTTGACGTAAATCGTTTTAAAAGTATGCAAATCACTTTAGCTTCGCCTAGTAAGGTTCGTTCTTGGTCTTACGGTGAGGTTAAGAAACCTGAAACTATCAACTACCGCACGCTCAAACCAGAACGTGAAGGTCTCTTTGATGAAGTTATCTTCGGACCAACTAAAGACTGGGAGTGTGCCTGTGGTAAATACAAGCGTATCCGTTATAAAGGTATTGTCTGTGACCGCTGCGGAGTTGAGGTGACCCGCGCCAAAGTTCGTCGTGAACGCATGGGACACATTGAGTTAAAAGCTCCTGTGTCACACATCTGGTACTTCAAAGGGATTCCATCACGCATGGGTTTAACCCTTGACATGAGTCCGCGTGCTTTGGAAGAAGTCATCTATTTCGCGGCCTATGTGGTTATCGATCCCAAGGATACACCGCTGGAACCCAAATCTATCTTGACCGAACGCGAATATCGCGAAAAACTGCAAGAATATGGTTACGGTTCATTCGTCGCTAAAATGGGGGCTGAGGCCGTCCAAGACCTTTTGAAACAGGTAGATTTAGAGGCTGAAATTGCTGAACTCAAGGAAGAATTAAAGACAGCTTCTGGTCAAAAACGTATCAAGGCTATCCGCCGTTTGGATGTCTTGGATGCTTTTTATAAATCTGGTAATAAGCCAGAGTGGATGGTGCTTAACATTCTGCCGGTTATCCCACCGGATTTACGGCCGATGGTACAGCTGGATGGCGGCCGTTTTGCAGCTTCTGACTTAAATGATCTTTATCGCCGTGTTATCAACCGTAACAATCGTTTGGCTCGTCTACTTGAATTGAATGCACCTGGTATCATTGTTCAAAATGAAAAACGGATGCTTCAGGAAGCCGTTGATGCTCTTATCGATAATGGCCGCCGAGGACGTCCAATTACTGGGCCAGGTAGCCGTCCATTGAAATCTCTCAGTCATATGCTTAAAGGTAAGCAGGGCCGCTTCCGTCAAAACCTGCTTGGTAAGCGTGTCGATTTCTCTGGTCGTTCAGTTATCGCTGTGGGGCCAACCCTCAAGATGTACCAGTGTGGTGTGCCACGTGAAATGGCAATTGAGCTCTTTAAGCCTTTTGTTATGCGTGAAATCGTTAATCGTGAGTACGCTGGTAATGTCAAGGCCGCTAAACGTATGGTCGAGCGTGGAGATGAGCGCATTTGGGATATTTTGGAAGAAGTCATTAAAGAACACCCTGTTCTTCTTAACCGGGCACCTACTCTTCACCGCCTTGGTATCCAAGCCTTTGAACCTGTGCTTATTGACGGTAAAGCATTGCGCCTTCACCCGTTGGCCTGTGAAGCCTACAATGCCGACTTTGATGGGGATCAAATGGCTATCCATGTACCCCTATCAGAGGAAGCACAGGCTGAAGCACGTCTCTTGATGCTGGCAGCTGAACACATCTTGAACCCTAAAGATGGTAAGCCAGTCGTAACTCCATCCCAAGATATGGTGCTAGGTAATTATTACTTGACGATGGAAGATGCTGGTCGTGAAGGCGAAGGTATGGTCTTTAAGGATAGGGATGAAGCGATCATGGCTTACCGCAATGGATATGCGCATCTTCATACGCGCGTAGGGATTGCAACGGATAGCATGCCAGAAAAACCTTGGACCGAAAATCAAAAACACAAGGTCATGGTTACTACTGTCGGTAAGATTCTCTTTAATGACATCATGCCAGCAGAGCTTCCTTATCTGCAAGAACCAACCAATGCTAACTTGACAGACAGAACACCAGATAAATACTTCTTGGAATTGGGAGCTGATATCAAACCGGTTATCGAAGCCCTTGAGCTCAACGAACCTTTCAAGAAAAAACACTTAGGTAATATTATCGCTGAGACTTTCAAACGTTTGCGGACAACAGAGACTTCAGCCTTTCTTGACCGTTTGAAAGACCTTGGTTACTATCACTCAACCCTGTCTGGATTGACGGTCGGTATTGCTGATATTCCTGTTATAAATAATAAGCAGGAAATTATTGCGGCTGCCCACAGCAAGGTTGAACAGATCAATAAGGCTTTCCGTCGCGGTTTAATGACGGATGATGATCGCTATACAGCTGTTACCAATACCTGGCGTGAAGCTAAGGAAGAATTGGAAGCTGCCTTGATTGCCAATCAGGATCCTAAGAATCCAATCGTTATGATGATGGACTCGGGAGCGCGTGGTAACATTTCTAACTTCTCTCAATTGGCTGGTATGCGTGGGTTGATGGCAGCTCCAAATGGACAGATTATGGAATTGCCTATCTTGTCTAATTTCCGTGAAGGACTCTCTGTTCTGGAAATGTTCTTCTCAACCCACGGTGCTCGTAAGGGTATGACCGATACAGCTCTTAAAACAGCTGACTCAGGTTATTTGACCCGCCGTTTGGTTGATGTGGCTCAAGATGTTATTATCCGTGAGGATGACTGTGGAACAGATCGTGGCTTGACGATCACAGCCATTACTGATGGTAAGGAAGTGACTGAAACCTTGGAAGAACGCTTAATTGGCCGTTATACCAAAAAATCAGTTAAGCATCCTGAAACTGGTGCCATTATTGTTAAGCCGGATACTTTGATTACAGAAAACATGGCTGCAGAGATCACTCAGGCTGGTGTTGAAGAAGTAACAATCCGTTCAGTCTTCACATGTAACACACGCCACGGGGTTTGCCGTCATTGCTATGGTATCAACTTAGCAACAGGCGATGCGGTTGAAGTCGGTGAAGCTGTTGGTACTGTTGCCGCTCAATCTATCGGTGAACCTGGTACCCAGCTGACTATGCGTACCTTCCACACCGGTGGCGTTGCCTCTAATACCGACATTACTCAAGGTTTGCCACGTATCCAAGAAATTTTTGAAGCTCGCAATCCTAAAGGTGAAGCTGTTATCACTGAAGTTAAAGGTCGCGTCACTGATATTGAGGAAGATGCTGCTACCCGTACCAAGAAGGTCTATGTAGAAGGTAAGACCGGTAAGGATGAATATGTAGTACCATTCACAGCTCGTATGAAAGTTGAAATTGGTGATGAAATTTCCCGCGGGGATGCCCTTACAGAAGGTTCTATCCAACCTAAACATCTCCTAGAAGTGCGTGATACACTTTCTGTTGAAACTTATCTTTTGGCTGAGGTACAAAAGGTTTACCGCAGCCAAGGGGTAGAAATCGGAGATAAGCACATCGAGGTTATGGTTCGCCAAATGCTTCGTAAGGTGCGGGTTATGGATCCAGGTGATACGGATCTGCTGCCAGGAACTTTGATGGATATTGCAGATTTCACTGATGCTAATAGAGATATTGTCATCTCCGGCGGTATTCCTGCAACCAGCCGTCCAGTTCTGATGGGAATTACTAAGGCATCGCTTGAAACTAACTCATTCTTGTCTGCCGCTTCCTTCCAAGAAACTACTCGTGTGCTCACCGATGCTGCTATTCGTGGTAAAAAGGATCATCTTCTTGGTCTTAAGGAAAATGTTATCATTGGTAAGATTATTCCAGCTGGTACAGGGATGGCCCGTTATCGTAATATTGAGCCTCAGGCGGTCAATGAAGTCGAAATTATTGAAGATACGGTAGACCAAACAGAGTCGGAAGTTTCTGTCATCGAATAAAGAGTAGGATCGATAGTTTAATTGATTCAGCTTTTGGGAGTGAATCAAAACTAAGCCTATTACACCAGAAAGCTTATTACCAACTTGCAGCTGAATGATGATAAGCAGTACCCAGAGAAGTGGGACTCAAGCAGTAGAAGGCTGGGCAAAAACTCGTCTAATCTTCCTGTTTTTGAATAAGCTCTTGGCGGGGTGGTTCATTGGTGCTAAAGCACCTAATGAACTGTGCAGGAGTAAGGCTTCTAGGCATAGCCAGCAAGTCCTACTCCTAACCACTGCGTCAATCTGGTAAAACTAGAATATGCTAAAGAGTCTGGATTTTTGTCTCAGACTCTTTTTCTATGGCCAAAATGATAAGGCTACTTTTTTACTTTTTCTATTAATTGATACTAGCGATTAGATGAACGATCACTCTTGCATGGTTTTTACCATCAGATAAAATTTTTGGAGTTATATCAAAAGAGTTTTGAAAGAACAGACCGTTTTGCTAAAGGTATTTCATACCGTCAAGCTATTGAAATATTGAAGCTGATAAGAAACAGAAACACAATATTTACTTTCTCTTAATAAACTGCTATAATTGTTGGCGTTATAACCCTTTAAAGGATCTGGAATACTCTCTTGTGATTGAGTTTCCTCTATTTTTGGGCAAGATAAGGTAAGAACTTAGATTTTTCTGCTTGATAGAATTAGAAAGACTCTTATGGTAATAATTAAACGAAAATTTCGAAAAAGACTTCGTAAAAATGCTAAGTGGTTTGTCCTAGCTGGCTTAATTTGTGTCGGAGTTGGTGCTGTGCATTACCATTTTACTCAAAAGTCTAATACTGAGAACGACATTAACTGGTATACACCGACTGAGATGATCACTCTTGATGCTTCCAAGAATACAGACCAGTATTCGGCCATGGCGATTGGAAATTCAGGTAGCAATCTGTTGAGGGTTGATAAGAAAGGTAATCTAAAACCAGATTTGGCTAAAAAAGTTGATGTTTCTAAAGATGGAAAGATCTATACTGCAACCTTGCGCGACCATCTCAAGTGGTCAGATGGCAGTGTTTTGACTGCCAAGGATATTGTTTATTCTTGGCAGCGAATGGTGGATCCTAAAACAGCATCAGAATATTCTAACCTGACTGTCGACGGGCATCTGTTAAATGCTGAAGAGATTATTGCCGGTAAGAAGCCTGTGTCTGATTTGGGGGTTCGGGCGGAAGGCAATAAGGTCATTTTTACCTTATCTCGTCCGGCACCGCAGTTTAAAAATCTTTTGTCTTTTTCAAATTTCATTCCTCAAAAGGAAGCCTTTGTCAAGAAATCTGGCGATAAGTACGGGACGAATGCTAAATATGCCATGTACTCTGGTCCCTATAAAGTCATCGATTGGAATGGGACCAACGGCAGCTATAAGCTAGTTAAAAATAAGTATTATTGGGACGCTAGGCATGTCAAGACTCAGGTTGTTAATGTGCAAACCATCAAGAAACCTGATACAGCTGTACAAATGTACAAACAGGGTGATATAGACTGGGCTAATATTTCTGCAACCTCTGCCATGTACAATGCTAATAAGTACCGTAAAGATGTGATTAAGGTACCAGAGGCGACAACTACCTATATGGTTTATAATCAAACAGGAAAAATACCTAGCTTGACGAATACAAAGATTCGCCAGGCTCTCAATTTAGCAACCAATCGTCCAGGCATTGTTAAGGCGGCTATTGATACAGGTTCAGCACCAGCCAGGGCTTTTGTGCCAGCCGATATGCAAAAATTACCCAATGGTAAGGATTTAACAGACTATGTTGCACCGGGTTACACTTACGATCCAAAGAAAGCTGCTCAGCTCTTTAAAGAGGGATTGACTGAAGAAGGTCTGACATCTTTGACGCTAACAATAACAGCTGACTCGGATCAGCCTGTTGCTAAGGCTACGGTTGACTATACTAAAGAAATTTGGGAGAAGGCCTTGCCAGGTCTGACTGTTGAGGAAAAATTTGTCCCCTTTAAACAGCGTCTTGACGATACGAAAAAACAAAATTTTGAGGTGGCTCTAGTTCTGTGGGGAGGCGACTATCCAGAAGGCTCCACTTTCTATGGTCTGTTTACTACTGATTCGGCCTATAACTATGGTAAATTCTCCAGTCCAACTTATGATGCTGCTTATCAAAAGGCCCTGACAACAGATGCTCTTGATCCATCTGCGATTGCCGATGACTATAAGGCAGCTGAGAAAGCGCTATACGATGAGGCACTTTACAATCCTATTTACTTCCGCTCAAACAGGGCTCTCCAAAACCCTAAGTTAAAGGGATTGGTGCGCAATGCGACGGGACTTTACACAGACTTCACTTATGCTTATAAGGAGTAGTCGTGCTAGGCAAGGCAGAGTTAGAAAACCGTGCTGTCTTTCACGGTGATTCTGTAAGCTAACGCCTAAAAGGATTTTTATCCAATCAACTTTTTCCTTTGGAGTCTTATTGGTTACTGTGTCTTATGTGAAACAGCCTTAACACTTGAAACATAGAATAGTTTGGTATTGGCTCTAGAGGTTAGGCTAAAGATCGAAAGAGCAATGGGAAAAGTTCATTTGTCGCAGTCTCCCAGCTGTAAAGGAAACGATAATTATGGTGAAATATTTATTAAAACGTCTTGTGATTTTAGTGGTTACCCTCTGGGTGGTGGTTACCCTTTCATTTTTTCTGATGCAGATTTTGCCAGGGACACCGTATAATAATCCCAAGTTGACCGATGAGATGATTGCCTTGATGAATAAACAGTATGGATTGGATAAACCAGTGTGGCAGCAGTACCTCACTTACTTGTGGAACATTCTGCATGGTGATTTGGGAACAAGTTATGCTTCTGTCAATCAGTCGGTTTCTACCTTGATTAGTCAGCGTTTAGCTGTTTCAGCCCAGTTGGGTGTTCAGGCTTTAGTAGTTGGTATCATCGCAGGATTGTTTGTTGGGGCTGTTTCTGCTCGCAATAAAAACAACTGGGTTGACGGTGTGCTAAGTGTCTTGTCTACCCTTGGTATTTCGGTGCCGTCTTTTATTATCGGCCTACTCTTGCTGGATTACCTTGGGTTTAAGTGGAATTTATTGCCCTTAGTTGGCTGGGGAAGCTTTGGTCAGTCTATTTTGCCGACTCTTGCTCTAGCTATTCCTGTCTTTGCGCAAGTAACGCGTTTCTTTCGCAGCGAGGTGATTGAAACACTCAATACCGATTACATCCAATTAGCACGTGCCAAAGGATTAACAGCATCAGAAGTAACTGGACAACACGCCTATCGCAATTCTATGATTCCGGTTTTAACCTTGATTGGGCCATTGGCAGCCAATATTTTGACCGGCTCGGCTCTAATTGAGCAGATATTTTCTATTCCTGGTATTGGTCAGCAGTTTGTCAGCTCGATTCCGACTAAGGACTATCCTGTTATTATGGGAACGACTATTGTTTACGCTTTGATGCTGATGGTAGCTATTCTGGTAACTGATATTATCATCAGTATTGTCGATCCTCGTGTGCGTTTGCAGTAAGGGAGAAGACTTATGGAAGATACAAGAACATTTAAATTGGTGGGGGTCGGCAGTAGAGACTCGCAGGAAAAAATTCAGAAGCCTACTCTCTCGTTTATACAGGACGCTTGGCGGCGTTTAAAAAAGAATAAATTAGCCTTTGTGGCTCTTTGGTTTTTGGTTGCGATGATGGCCTTGGCTCTGATTTCAACAGCCTTTGTCAGTCGGGAAGATGCTAATAATTTTAACAGTGACAAGGTGACAACTTACCGCAATCTCCCTCCCAAAATCAGTGAGCAGCTACCTTTTTGGAATGGCACTATCAAGTATTCTGGTGTGGCTAAAAAGATAGATGTATATAAGGAACAAAAGGTACCTAGAGGTAGGAAGTTTATCCTTGGAACAGATAATTTGGGACGTAGTGTTGCTAAACGGGTCATTGTGGGGGTCAGAATTTCCCTCTTGATTGCTATTGTTGCCACTTTGATTGATCTTTTGATTGGTGTCAGTTATGGTTTGATTTCTGGTTTTGTCGGCGGTCGAACTGATACGATTATGCAGCGGATTATTGAGGTAATTTCTTCGATTCCCAATCTGGTTATTGTGACTATGCTAGGCTTGCTCCTGGGGAATGGAGTGACAGCTATTATTATCTCGATCGCTATTGTGGGTTGGACAGCTATGGCTCGTCAAGTTCGTAATATGACTTTGTCTTATAAGGAAAGAGACTTTGTTCTAGCGTCACGGACCTTGGGTGAAAGCAGCCTGCGTATTGCTTTTAAGCATATTTTGCCCAATATTTCTGGTATTATTATTGTTCAGATTATGATGACAGTACCTAGCGCCATCATGTATGAGGCAGTCTTATCAGCTATCAATTTAGGTGTTAAACCGCCGACGGCTTCCCTAGGTTCTTTGATTACCGACGCCCAAGAATACTTACAATATTATCCTTATCAGTTGGTTATTCCAGCTATGGCTTTGGTTCTTATCTCCCTTGCTTTTATCCTTTTAGGAGACGGCTTGCGGGATGCCCTTGACCCTAAGTCAAATACGGAAGAATAGGGGGAAACTCATGACAAAAGAAAAAATTTTAAGCGTGAAGAATCTCCATGTTCATTTTCATACCTATGCTGGGGATGTTAAGGCTATTCGGGATGTTAATTTTGAGCTTTATAAAGGGGAAACTCTTGCGATTGTGGGGGAATCGGGTTCTGGTAAATCTGTAACGACGCGTACCCTTATGGGCTTATCTGCCAAAAATGCTGAAATTAGTGGGGACCTTCAATTTAAGGGAGTCAATCTCAACGATTTAAGTGAAAAAGATTGGGTTGGCATCCGTGGTAATGATATTGCTATGATTTTCCAAGATCCTATGACCAGCCTTGATCCAACCATGAAAATTTGGAAGCAAATTGCTGAACCTAGGCTAATTCATGATGAGGATTTAGAGTATGATGAGGCCTTTGAGCAGGCTGTCGATTTGATGGAGAAAGTCGGTATTCCGAATGCACGTGATCATGCCAATGATTATCCACATCAGTGGTCTGGAGGTATGCGTCAGCGGGCAGTCATTGCTATTGCCTTAGCTGCTAATCCTGAAATTCTCATTGCTGATGAACCAACAACAGCTCTTGATGTCACCATTCAAGCACAAATTCTGCATCTGATGAAGGACATTCAGAAACAAACACAAAGCTCTATCATCTTTATCACCCATGATTTAGGGGTTGTAGCTGGTATGGCCGATCGGGTGGCTGTGATGTATGCTGGTAAAATTGTCGAGTATGGCACGGTGGATGAGGTCTTCTATCATCCGCAGCACCCTTATACTTGGGGGTTATTGGGTTCAATGCCAACTATCGGTACAGAATCTGGCAGTTTGCAAGCGATTCCGGGGACTCCGCCTGATTTACTTAATCCTCCCAAAGGGGATGCCTTTGCTTCGCGCAATGTTTTTGCCCTTGATATCGATCATGAGGTAGAACCGCCCATGTTTCAAGTATCCGATACGCATTTTGCTGCAAGCTGGCTTTTGGATGAAAGGGCGCCATCGGTTACGCCGCCTGAATTTATTCAAAAGCGTTGGAGATACTGGCAGGATTTAGAAGGGAGACGAAAATGACTCAAGAAATGAAAAAATTAGTAGAAGTCAAAAATGTTTCTCTTATCTTTAACAAGGGTAAATCCAATCAAGTCAAGGCTATCAATGATGTCAGCTTTGATATTTATGAAGGCGAAGTTTTTGGTCTGGTAGGAGAATCCGGCTCGGGAAAGACGACTATTGGTCGCTCTATCCTTAAACTTTACGATATTGACAGCGGTACTATTACGTTTAGGGGGCAGCCCGTCAGTATGCTAAGAGGAAAGGAACTGCATGATTTTCGTAAGGATACTCAGATGATTTTTCAGGATCCCCAAGCCAGTCTGAATAGTCGGATGACCATTCGCGATATTATTGCAGAAGGTCTTGATATACATAGACTAACGACTACTAAAGAGGAGCGCCAGACCAAGGTAGAGGAGCTGATTGAACTAGTTGGCCTGAGTAAGGATCACTTATCACGCTACCCGCATGAATTTTCTGGTGGGCAGCGTCAGCGGATTGGGATTGCTCGGGCTTTAGCTGTTAATCCTAAGTTTATTGTAGCCGATGAGCCTATATCAGCTTTGGATGTTTCCATTCAGGCGCAGGTTGTTAATCTTATGCAAACTCTACAGCACGATCACGGTCTCACCTATCTCTTCATCGCCCACGATCTATCAATGGTTAAGTATATCTCTGATCGTATCGGCGTGATGCACTGGGGCAAGCTTTTGGAGGTTGGTCCAGCTGATGAGGTCTACAATAACCCTATCCACCCTTATACTCAGTCTCTTTTGTCAGCCATTCCTGAGCCTGATCCGGAAAAGGAACGAATGCGTGTACCGAAAGTTTATGATCCTAATGCGAAAGAAGATGGACAGCCGCGTCAGATGTATGAAATCACGCCTAATCATTTTGTTTATGCTACAAAAGAAGAAGCAGAAGCTTATCAGAAATAGTCTGAGGCAGAAAAAAAGAACACGTTTCTTTTCCACTCTCAGGTAAAGTAACCCTTGTGTAGCAGTGCTGGCCTCTCTCATCTCTTCTTCACATCTTAATTTTTGAAGGAAGATGCTGACGTGAGCAGTTGTTCTAAAACATTATTTTGATATTTCCAAGCAAAATTTTTTAAATTATTAAATTTTTCCTATATAATACTTGATAAGTTAGGAAAAGGACTATGTATCAGATAATTAAAATGTACGGAGATATGGAGCCTTGGTGGTTCCTTGAAGGATGGAAAGATGATGTTGTTGAGGTGCAAGAGTTTGACAGTTACTACGATGCCCTCAAATGTTATAAGCAAGAGTGGTTTGCACTTTTCGAGCGCTACCCTAGTTTCAATAGTAAAAGCAGTGTTATGACAGCTTTTTGGAATAGTCAGGATCAACGCTGGTGCGAAGAGTGTGCTGAATTTTTGCAGCAGTACTATTCATTGACTCTGTTAAAGGATTGGGAAGCTATTCCCAAGGATTGGTATCGCCCAGGATATAATCGCAGTAATGATAACCCTATTCCGCCTAGTTGCCCAGTTAAGATTGCTTTATAGAAACGATAGGCTCTTTGTCAACTGTAGTGGGTGACTTATAACGAACATCTAGAGAAGCCCAGATTGGTCTTCTCTTTTTGAGTATGATGGGCATGTCGCACATCTGAGGTGTAAGTCCTCCGTGGTCACCCGCTATCGGTGAACCCCATAGTGACTCCCAAGCCTGACTATCGTAAGGAAGCGGAGAGAGGAAGGAATAGCGAAATTCTGGCTCTGCAAATAGAAACGTGATATCAAGGTGTTTATAGCGGATGGGGAGGCAAATAAACCACCCGCTATGCGAGTGCGCAACGGTTATACCAAAAAACTCCAAACGCATTACAATAGAGGTGTTCGAGCCAATTGTAAAGCGAAAAGAGAAAAATATAGCACATAGTTTATCACACACAAAGTGGATGTGTAATACCACATTGTGTTCACTCCCAAGTATAGACGAAAAGTAATCATCAATATCGCAACAGTTTAGGTGAGATATTTCACCTAAACTGTTGCTATAAGGGTGTTGAGATTATTGAAGGGCATTTGATGCTTGATCATGTTCATATGTTAGTCAGTATTCCGCCTAGAATTAGCGTTTCAAGTTTCATGGGGTATTTAAAAGGTAAGAGTGCTCTGATGATGTTTGACAAACACGCCAATCTCAAATATAAATTTGGGAATCGCTATTTTTGGGCAGAGGGCTAGGATGTCAGTACAGTTGGACTTAACGAAGCCACCATAAAGAAGTATATTCAGGAACAAGAAAACCATGACATAGCCCTTGATTCTTGAGTGTGAAAGAATATGAAGATCCCTTTAGGGAGATAGTAGCAAGTAATACGAATGCCTCTTTAAGAGGCTGGTGACGAGTCAAGAGCAATGAGGCTTGAACAACGTGAAAGCCAGCGTCTTTAGACGCTGGCTGGTATTTTGGGCTTATAGCCCTGATTCAAACCACCCGTTTGACGGGTGGTTTATTTGGTTTCTCACAATTAGAGGCCAAAATCTTCCTTCAAGCGTTCCAAAAGAAGTTTCATCGTCGCCTTGTTAAGTCTATACTTGGTTGTTCCCTTTTTATCTGCTTTAATCAGGAGCAACTGGGCATTGATCAGTTTTTGCGTATGGAAGGAGACATTGGCTGCGGTGATGCCTAGTTTCTCAGCAATTTCCTTACTCTTCAAATCACCCTTGAGCAACTCTAGGAGAACCCGATAACGATTTTCATCCCCTAGAGTTCTAAGGGTCAGGGCCATATTCTCATCAGATAGGTGTCGCTCAGTTTCTACTAGCAGGTTAACCCTAGGATAGATATAAAAATATATCCGTTTGTCAGGTTTTTGTTCATCAAAGGTAAGGACAATAAACATGTGCCAAGGCGACATGACAAAGATCTCACAGGTTTCTCTTCGGAGGTTTTTAAAAGTCCCTTTAAAGTCAATAACCTCTGATCCTTCAAAAAGTTTTTCTAGGTCTAGGTTCTGGGCAAATCGGTCCCGCTCCTCCTCGTACTGTTTCTGAAAGGGTTGATAGAGGGGGATGAGGTCCTCGTAAAGAGCAACCAGACCATCGATTAGAGTTCTAGGATGGTGATAGGCCCAGAGCAGGCGCCAACGCCCCTCATCAGAAATTTCACTATTTTCCAAGACCTCAAGAAGGGCATCTTGGGGCAAGGCATTCGCTTCTACCTTGACCTCCAGAAAGGCCAGAAAGAGCTTCTGAATGCTTTCATCTGATAAGGTTTGGAAGGCCAGAAGGGCCTCAGCCATATCCTGGGGATCCTGCCCCTCTTCCAAGAGATAACGATAAAGGTAGTCCGAAAAGGGGATTGCTTCCTTCATCACGAAATAACGGTTGATACGTCCTTTAAACGGATCCAGCAACTGCTGAAACTGCGTCAGCAAAGCCATGATATCCTTGATTTGCTCTTTTTGTGTAGTAGTCAAATCCTCTAAAAACGTAAATATGGCATTGCCCAGTAAATTAGGGAAATACAACTGGTCCATGATAAGACTGCGGTGTTTGTGGTATTGGTAGTTCATAGTCTCTTTCTTTCTGATATTGTGATAGACCATGCTTTCTAGTATCTCTGCTATCATCTAGGCACTAGGCAAATGGAGAAAAGTCCTAGAGGCGACTGGTATTAAATTGGGGTTTGGGACTTTTTAAGAGACTCGGCAATCTCACAAATCGTCTGTCTGTAGGCCTCAGGATTGTCAGACATCATCGCATGCCCAGCATCCAAGAGGTAAAGTTTCTTGTCAGGAGCACTAATCCTTTCAAAATAAGTCATGGCTGACTCAAAAGGAGAGTAATCCCAGTCCTGATTACCAAGGATATAGTAAACTGGTATCTGGTAATCACTCCCAAGTTTATATAGGTCGATGTGCTCCAAAGAATTTGTCAATTCTCTGCTAGCAGTAGAAAAAATTCCTGTGGCAAGTCTCCAAAGATCTTTTATGCCTAAACCTTTGATAATAGGTGACTTGAAAAACAGCTTAAGCAAGGAAACTATTCCGTCATCACTCACTGCTGCGCTTTGAGAATCACTAAGGTCAAGGCGAGGCCCTCGATTGACATCAGGTCTATCTAAGGCATCCGTGTCTCTCCCATCATTGGCTTGCCTTGAGTAAGGCTTGTATTTCCTACTGAGTTGCCTGACCCTCAGTATCTGTTTTCTGTCCAGAGGCAGACTAGGATAAGCTCCAATCTTCTCTAGTTTTTTTCTATCTCGAAGATTACCAGATTTTTCAATCTTTTGCCTCAATTTAGCATGAATTAGCCTTTCCCCTTCTACAAAATTGATAGACTGGGCACAACCGATATAACATAAGATATCCTGAGGATGGTCTAGAACAAAAAGACTACCCAAGACGCTACCAAAGGAATGCCCGATAAGACCAATCTTATCCTTCTGATAGACTTGCTTCAGATAGGCGACCAACTCCTTTAAATCTGCTTTGAGTAGGTCTAGGCTAACCTTGGTCTTGCTCCCCTTGTAGCGGGATCTTCCTGCCCCCCTCTGGTCGTAGTAGACAATCGTATAGTTGCGCTCCTCATAGTCTTCAACCAGATAGGCAAAGGGACTTGAGGGCTCGCCTGGCCCCCCATGGATAAAAATAAAGACTGGATTCTCTGGCATAGATTTGTAGTGAAGGAGGTAGTGGTTACAGCCGTTGATCAGGACATATTCTTCAATAAATGTGTGCGATTGTTTCATCTGCCAAGTCCTTTCTAATTGCTACTATAATTTCTTTTTTAAGAGTTAGTGAGATAGGCGACTTTGGGGGCTAGTTTTCATCCCTAAGGCATAAGCCACAAGACCTAAGGAAAGCAAGAGGAGCAACCAAGAAATCTGATCCGCACTGAGGACTAAGACAAGTCCTGACATCAAGAGTTGGAAAAAAGCCATCCCCGCCATAAAATAAGTACTTATCCCATTGGATATTAAGGCTAGTTTATCCTCTGGCAGACTGTTGAAGATCAGGGCATTGAACTTGGGATTAACGGCTCCAGACGATAGTCCCAGAAGAAAAGAGACAGAGAGCAAGAGGTAGGCATTATGGAGCAAAAGACTTACATAGAGCAGGATCAAAAGCACTGTAGTCAGGCGGATAATAGATATTAGCTTGACCTTCTTCAGGGCTGATATCGCTAGGATGTTTCCCAAAATACTACCAAGTAACACCGAAATAGAAATAGCAGCTAAGGTCACACTTGGATTGATGACCAAAAAGCCCTTATCTGTTTTCATCATTAAGACTACGAGCAAGCTGAGTCCACCTAACAAACCGTTGAGGGCAGGCATAATAACCATATTCATCTTAATCTCAGGGATTTTAAACATCTCCTCGATAACCAACTTAATGGAGGCTCTGAAATCTTTGATAAAGCTGACCTGTTCTTGGGACTGATGAGTCGTTTGGATAGGATTAGCTACCAAAAGTTTATTGAGTTTTGGACAAAGCATGAGCATGATGACTGCTGCCAGAGCGAAGGTTCCTGCATTAACAAGGGCCAATTGACTATGGTACATGAAGGAAATCAACACCGCACCAATCCCATTAAAGACCATTTGGCAAGTGGTCTTTAAGGCCTGACTAAAGCCCATCGCTGCTTCACGGTCCTCATTTGACACCACGCGCAGACTGACTGGGGCATAGAGGCCATTTTCATATTGTCCAGCTAGATCGGAAAAGAGATTAACCACAATGGCCACCATCACAATCCAAAGGGCTGGACTGAAGGTCATGCTGAAACCTACGAACAGATAGAGTAGCGCACGAAAGAGCTAAGTGGCAATTATGGTTTTGACCTTATTAGGTGTGCGGTCAGCTACATAGCCCAAGACTACCTGCGAAAAAATAGGGATAATCTCTGACAGACCTATGAGGGAAAGGGCAAACTTAGCATCTGGCAAGAGGAGAACGTAGTTCATCAGGGCTAGGTAATACAGGATATCTCCAAAGTTGGATAGGAGATCACTAGCAAGCATGGTAAGGTAAAGTTTGTTAGAGAGAATCGTCTTCATAGCTGTCCTTTTAAAAATAACTAAATTAAAAATCAAGTAATTACTTTACTTATAGTTTAACAAATACCAAAAATTAGGTCAAGAATAAGTTATAAAATTTATCAATTATTTTATTGCATAACAAATTGGAACGGAAATAAGTCCCTAATCCCATAGACCAGAAACCCTAGTATGTGTAGGCATTAGTTTCAGAAGGGTAGTCTGGTTTGTCACTCATCCTTATGAGAACATGGAAACTACTCCCTAGCACTATCGTTTAATAGACTATCATGTTAAGAACTAGAGAAAGTCACAAAATGGTGCCGCTGGTCTCCGTCCTAGTCAAAGAGAGTGGGACTCAATCGGTCAATCGTCATGACAGGGCGATTGACCGATTTTTCTCGCTGTCCTATTTTAAGGTTCAGACCTCTGCGCTTTTGTTTTTAGGTGGCAGACTTTGTCAGCCTAACCTCAGACTGTTAAAGGCCACCGGGAGCATTTAATCCCACTCCCTGTGCAATTGTCTAGTCCAATCAGTGTTTCTTTCACTTTCTTTTTGTTTTACGAATAGATAGGTAAGAGGAGGTTAGGTTATGGTTCAAATTTTAGGGCGGCAGCTGATTAAGCAGGCTGTTGAATGGGAAGCTCAAGATATTTATATTCTTCCCAGAGGAGACACTTATAAGGTTTACATGAGGGTTGGTGATGAAAGACGCTTTATCGATACTTACCCAACAGAAACAATGTCTGGTTTAGTGAGTCATTTTAAATTTGTCGCTGGTATGAATGTTGGTGAAAAGCGACGCAGTCAACTGGGATCTTGCGATTACGAATTTATAGACGGAGAAAGGGCAGCTCTACGTTTATCAACAGTTGGTGATTATCAGGGACATGAAAGTATGGTGGTTCGCCTACTTTTTGATCAACGTCGTCAGCTACATTTTTGGTTCGATGGCCTAAAAGAGTTGTTACCGCGAATTATCGGTCGAGGGCTCTATCTTTTTTCGGGGCCTGTCGGTTCAGGTAAGACAACGCTGATGTATGAATTAGTTACTCAGAAATATGCTGACAAGCAGATTATTACCATTGAAGATCCGGTGGAAATTAAACAGGAGGACATGCTTCAGTTGCAGCTTAACCCGAGTATTGATATGACTTATGATAATTTAATTAAGCTATCTTTACGCCACCGTCCGGATGTACTCATCATCGGTGAAATCCGCGACAGCCAGACAGCGCAGGCTGTTATTCGAGCCAGCCTGACAGGGATTACGGTTTTTTCGACTGTTCATGCAAAGAGTATTCCCGGTGTTTATGCCAGACTTTTGGAACTTGGGGTAGCTCCCCAAGAGCTAGATAACAGCTTGGCAGGCATTGCCTATCAGCGCTTGATTAGAGGAGGGGGAATGATTGATTTTGTCACAGAAAATTTCCAAACATACTCGGCTGAAAGCTGGAATAATAAAATTGACCAGCTTCTTGCAGCAGGACATATCACTGAGGCACAGGCAGCAGCCGAAAAAATTAAAGATTAACCGTCAGCGTAAAGTCATTCAGCTTTTTAACAATTTATTGGAGTCTGGATTTACTCTGACAGAAATTGTTGACTTTCTGGAACGCAGTCAACTTTTGTCCAGCGCTTATACTCAGCAGATGCGATCTAGTATGCTGTCTGGGGAAAATTTGGCTGTGATGATGGCAGGTTTAGGGTTCTCAGATGATGTGGTTACCCAACTTTCTTTGGCTGAGATCCATGGCAATACCCAAGGAAGTCTGATTAAAATCGAAAACTATCTAGTCAATCTAATGACCGTTAGAAAAAAGTTGATTGAGGTTGCGACTTATCCTGTTATTTTGCTGCTCTTCTTGGTATTGATTATGTTGGGACTGCGTAATTATCTTCTACCTCAATTAGAAGGAGGAAATCTAGCGACAAGAATTATTAACAATTTGCCAGTGTTTTTTCTAGGCAGTGTTTTGGCAGTGAGCCTCCTAATTCTGGTGATATTATGGCTGAAAAAGCGTTCAATTAAGATTGTCTGGTACTCAAAATTGGTAAAATTTCCGTTTTTAGGGCGGTTTTTACAGCTGTATTTAACAGCTTATTATGCTAGAGAATGGGGCAATCTTATCGGTCAAGGGGTGGAAATGAGCCAGATTGTTCAGTTAATGCAAGACCAAAAATCCCAGCTCTTTCAGGAGATTGGACGCGATATGGAGGTAGCCTTACTGGCAGGTCAAGAATTTCATGATAAAGTCTTAGACTACCCTTTCTTTTTGCCTGAACTCAGTCTGATTATTGAATACGGTCAAGTCAAATCTAAATTAGGAAGTGAGCTAGAAGTTTATGCCCAAGAAACCTGGGAGACCTTTTTTGGTAGAGTAAACCGAGCAACTCAAATGATTCAACCCCTTGTCTTTATTCTGGTTGCTCTAGTTATTGTGATGATTTATGCAGCTATGTTGCTACCTATGTATCAAAACATGGAGGTTCAATTATGATGAAAACATTATGGAAACGTTTAGTTTCCCAAAAAGTTAAGGCCTTTACTCTTATTGAAATGTTGGTGGTTCTTCTTATTATTAGCGTTTTGCTTTTGCTGTTTGTCCCAAACCTAGCCAAACAAAAAGATAATGTCAAAAATACCGGTGGAGCAGCTATTGTCAAAGTAGTAGAAAGTCAGGCAGAGCTGTATGAACTTAATCATGCAGATAATGCGACTGTCTCGAAACTTGTATCTGAAGGGGATATTACACAGAAACAGGCGGACTCTTATAATGACTATTACAAGAAACATAAGGAAAATCGCAACGTACCGAATTAAAGCTTTTACACTATTAGAAAGTTTACTTGTTTTATTTATTACAAGCTTTTTGCTGCTAAGTTTTACAGGAGGCGTGCAGCACATCTTTACGGATGTTCAAGAAAAATTGTTTTTCCTATCCTTTGAGCATCTCTATCAAGACACTCAGAAACTCAGCAATGCCCAGCAAAAGGAGATGACATTGAGTATTTCTGATGGAAAGGTAACCAATGGAGTATCCAGTTTAGCAATTCCTGCTAGTGTTGATCCTAATCAGAACTACAGCTTGGAGTTTTCTCCTACTGGGGGCAACTCCTCTCTGGAAAAGCTGAGCTTTTCTACCAGTGAAGAGACGGTGACTTATCAACTTTATATAGGGAGTGGTCGTTATAAAAAAACAGAGTATTAATGCTTACATTCTTTTAGAAAGTCTTATCGCCTTGGCAGTTCTCGTTACCATCGTGACTCTAGTGTTAGGGGAGATTAATCGTAATCGTGAGGAGCTTGCTGCTAGCCTTCATCGCCAGGAAGTGCTTAATGTTGCCCAAATGGCCGTTCAAGCAGACGAGGACAGCATGACTTTGAATGGTGTTAGGGTTAGTGTACAGCGAGATTCGCATGCTATAAGAGTCTATGAGGGTGATGAGGAGGTTTTATATGTGGCTAAAAACTAAATCAAAAGCGTTTACCCTGCTGGAATGTTTGGTAGCTCTTTTGGTTATTGCTGGCAGTGTTATGGTATATCAGGGATTAACGCAGGTTTTGACCAGCAATGTTGCTTATATCAGCAAAAACGACGAAGAAGATTGGCTACTGTTTTGTCAACAGCTGCGTTCGGAATTATCTGCGACTAAGTTAGATGATGTTTCCGGCAATAAGCTTTATGTGAGCAAGGGCCAGCAATCTTTAGCTTTTGGCAAGTCCCGCTCTAGTGATTTTCGCAAGACAAATGCCGATGGTCGCGGTTTTCAGCCGATGCTCTATGGTTTAAAAAGCAGCCATATCAGTCGGTCTGGCCAAACGGTGACAATCAGGGTTTTATTTGAATCAGGCTTAGAAAGGACCTTTGTTTATGCATTTAAGGAAACAGGTTGAAGCAGGGGTTCTCATCTATGCTTTACTAATGGCTGCCATTTTCGTCTTATTGCTACAGTTTTATCTGGAACGTTTGGTCGCTAATCAAAGGCAAAATCAAGCCTTAGAAAGTAATGCTCAAGCTTATTTGATGGCTCAAATGATCGCTAAAGAAGCCTCTGACTCATCAGGCCAGTACTCTTTTAATCAAGGAAAAGCGATTTACCAGCAAGGTGATCAGTTTCTTAGAGTAACGGTTGAGCTGTCTGATGGCGGTCGCTACACTTATGATTTCCCTCGGAAAAGTTCTGATGATTCAAATACCAGTAATGAGGATAAGAGTAAACCTTCGAGTTTGGAAGAAAAGGGAAAGTCAAGCGATAGCAGTCATTCAAGCAGCAGTACAGATGGAAAACAATCTGTAGCGAGGTAGAGCAATTAGGTTCTATCTTGTTTGGCACTGTAAATTTAGCGATTCGAATTTCAAGAAGCTCAAGCTCTCTTTTCGTGGTTTGGATAACAATTAAAGGGCGGACCAGATAAAAATTTGTATGAAGTGCTGAGTCTATTCTTGTGCATTAGAGCTGGAGACCAGCTGTTTATCTTCGGCCACGTGTTTCTAGGTTTTCCATTTTGTCTTAATTTTGTTATGATAGAACTATGAATTTTGAGAAAATAGAGGCAGCCTACGAGCTGATTTTAGAAAATGTACAACTGTTGGAAAACCAGTTGAAAACTAATATTTATGACGCTTTGATTGAGCATAATGCTATCTATTTAAGTGGTGGTAGCGACAGTCAAGATCAAACTATACTGGCTAATATCGCTAAACTGCATCAGTTAAATTTATCAGCTGAAGAATGGCGTCGAGCCTATCAGTTTATCTTTATCAAGGCAGCTCAGACTGAACCGCTGCAGGCTAATCATCAGTTTACACCTGATACGATCGGCTTTGTCCTGCTCTTTTTATTGGAAAATCTAGTATCTGCTGATAAGCTTGACTTATTAGAAATCGGCAGTGGAACAGGTAATCTTGCCCATACTCTTATCAATAATAGCAGTAAGCAGCTGGATTATATGGGTTTGGAAGTTGATGATTTGTTGATTGACTTATCAGCTAGTATTGCGGATGTTATTGGCTCAGATATTGGTTTTGTTCAAGAGGATGCGGTACGTCCGCAACTCCTAAAGGAGAGTGACATCATTATCAGTGATTTACCAGTTGGTTACTATCCAGATGATACCATTGCTAGTCGATATCAGGTGGCAGTTAAACATGAACATACCTATGCTCATCACCTTTTGATGGAACAGTCTTTGAAGTATTTAAAGAAGACTGGGTTTGCTATTTTTTTAGCCCCGGTTAATCTTTTGACAAGTCCCCAGAGTGATCCGCTTAAGGAGTGGCTAAAGGGCTATGCGAATCTTGTTTCAGTTATCACCTTGCCAGATCAACTTTTTGGTAGTCCTAATAATGCTAAATCTATCTTTGTCTTACAGAAGCAGGCTGCACAAGCCCCTGAGACTTTTGTCTATCCTCTGACTGATTTACAAGATCGTGAAAATTTGCTGGAATTCATGGAAAACTTCAAAAAATGGTCAGCTGATTATATTCTTCCGTAAAAAAATCTGTTATAATGAGGTTGCTGTTTTAGAAAGCGATTACATTTTATGGGAGGTAACTTATGTCAAAAACAATCGCAATTAACGCTGGAAGTTCGAGCCTTAAATGGCAGCTTTATCAGATGCCTGATGAAAAAGTTCTAGCTAAAGGACTAATTGAGCGCATCGGTTTAGAAGATTCTATTTCAACTGTTAAATACGATGGCAAATCGGACTCACAAACGCTTGATATTCCAAATCACACGGTTGCCGTCCGTATCTTGCTAGAAGATCTAACCAAACATGGTATCATTGCTGATTTTGCTGAAATTACCGGAGTTGGGCATCGTGTTGTTGCTGGTGGTGAGTACTTTAAAGAATCTGCTCTAGTGGATGAAAAGGTTATTGAGCAGGTAGAGGAATTAGCACTTTTAGCACCGCTTCATAATCCTGGAGCAGCGGCTGGTATTCGTGCTTTTAAGGAAATCCTGCCAGATATTACTAGTGTTGTTGTTTTTGATACTTCCTTCCATACAACTATGCCTAAATATGCCTACCTCTATCCTATTCCGCAGAAATATTATCGCGATTACAAGGTACGCAAATATGGCGCCCATGGTACCAGTCACAAGTATGTTGCTCAGGAGGCGGCTAAGCTTTTGGGGCGTCCCTTGAAAGAACTTAAATTGATAACAGCCCATATTGGTAATGGTGTATCTATAACGGCGAATTACCATGGCGAGTCAGTTGATACTTCGATGGGCTTCACTCCTTTGGCTGGTCCTATGATGGGAACGCGCTCAGGTGATATTGATCCGGCTATCATCCCCTATCTGATTGCTCAAGATCCAGACTTAAAGGATGCTGCTGATGTAGTCAATATGCTAAATAAGCAGTCGGGCTTGGCTGGGGTATCAGAAAACTCTAGTGATATGCGTGACATTGAAGCTGGTATTCAGGCTCAGGATAAAAATACTGTCTTAGCCTACAATATCTTTATTGATCGATTGAAAAAATTTATCGGACAATATTTTGCCGTTCTCAATGGAGCCGATGCATTAGTCTTTACGGCTGGTATGGGTGAAAATGCCATCGGTATGCGCCAAGATATTATTGCTGGTTTGAGTTGGTTCGGTATGGAGCTTGATCCTGAGAAAAATGTTTTTGGCTATGTTGGTGATATCTCATCTCCAAAATCAAAAGTCAAAGTTCTAGTTATTCCAACTGATGAAGAGCTCATGATTGCACGTGATGTTGAGCGTTTAAAAAATATTGACTGATAGTGCGTCTGCATTGTAAAAATGAGTCTTACTATTAGAGTAAAGTCGTTATTCCTCGTAAATGTCTTAAATTAGGGAGAGTGTCACAGCTGGTCTAATTTCAAAAAAAATTAGTGCGGGGGAGCTCATCGTGTTCTTTGCCTATCGACTGATAATTAACAAATACGGTGATAGAGAAGAAGAGTGGGACAGAAATCAGTAAATCGTGGTAAAATCACGATTTTGATTTTCCTCGCTCTCTTATTTTATGGCTCAAACCTCTGCCACTTTCTTGTTTTTAGATGACAGGTTTTGGCTATCCCCAGATTGCCAAACTCCATCGGAGCATTTTGACACTGGCTTACTGGCTTTACAAGCTTTATTTCTCAATTAAAAAGGTCTACTAGATCTTTTAACTCACGTTCATAGAATTGGCTATCCTCCAACAGTTCCCCAAACTGTTGGAGCTATCACTTGCGTGGTCGTTAAACAGTCCACTGGACTGTTTAAGGGGACGCCTAAAGTTAGGGAAGCGGGACCGCCAATCAGCATCATTGGTGCTAAAGCGAACTGTGCAGGGGTAAGACTTCTTGGATAGCCAACAAGTCTTACTCCCAACCACTGCGTCGATCCGGTAAATCTAGGATAATACTAATGGGTCTGGCCTTTTGTCCCAGACTCGTTTTTTGTTTTCCCAATCACTTGAGATTTCTTATCATTGCATGCTTTTAACTTTCCAAAATTGTCTTTTTGAGGTATAATAGTCAAAGTTAGTCAAAGATAGGAAGGGTAGTCTATGCCTATAAAAAATACTTCAGATAGTATTGAAGAGTACATCAAAAAGATCCTAGCTCAGTCGGGAATTGCGGAGCTTAAGCGCTCGCACTTAGCAGATTCATTTGATGTTGTACCCAGCCAAATCAATTACGTAATCAAGACCCGCTTCACGGAAAGCAGGGGCTATGTTGTTGAGAGCAAACGTGGTGGGGGCGGTTACATCCGTATCGCTAAGGTAGCTTTCTCTGATAAGCACCATCTCCTCGGGGCATTGGCTAATTCTATTGGTGAGAGTATTAGTGAACAGGTTTTTGATGATCTCATTCAGCAGCTCTATGACCAAGATATAATCAGTGAACGTGAAGGCAACATCATTCTAGCTTCATCTTCAGATGCTGTTTTAGGTGACGATGCACCGCACATTCGTGCTCGTATGCTCAAAAAGATTATTCAACGATTAGATAGAAAAGGAAATCCTTATGACTGATTATTCCCTGAAAATGCAAGAGATATTTGGGCGTGCCCAGTATCAAGCGGCTCGTTTTCAGAGTCAATATTTGGAAACATGGCATATTTTGTTGGCTATGGCCGATATTGATGAAACAGTCGCCCGTCTGACTTTGGCAGATTTTGCTGATAAGATTGATTTAGATGAATATGAGGACGCTGCTACTCTGATCATGCGTCGTAAGCCCCTGCGAACTGTTAATGCCCAGCATATTCTAACTGCTTCACTGGGCTTGAGGCGTGTTTTAGACTATGCCGGTCAGATTGCTCAGGCCGTGAAAGCTGATGAAATTGGCAGCGAGCACGTTTTGATGTCTCTCTTGCTGACGCGTGATAATATGGCCCTGCGTATTTTGGAACAGGCTGGTTTTTTGACACAGGATGAAGGCGATGCCCAGCTCCGCTTAATTGATTTACGTAAGGTCTTGGAACGCTATGCCGGTCTTACCAAAGATGATATCAAGGCTATTTTTGAGCTGACCAAACCTAAGAAAAGTGGCAGTAGCAATTTTAATAATATGATGACTCCCCAAGCTAGTCCCGGAGAGCTGGCAGATTTCACTCGTGACTTAACCGCCTTATCTGAAAGCGGCCAGCTGGAAAAGGTTATTGGTCGAGACGAAGAAGTGACCCGTATGCTTCAGATTCTCAGCCGTAAAACTAAAAACAATCCGGTTTTAGTCGGTGATGCTGGTGTCGGAAAGACGGCTCTGGCTTACGGACTGGCTCAGCGCATTGTGGAAGGAGAGGTTCCTTATGAGCTGGCTGATTTCCGTGTCTTGGAATTGGATATGATGTCAGTAGTAGCTGGGACCCGTTTTCGCGGTGATTTCGAGGAGCGCATGAACCAAATTATTGCTGAAGTAGAAACTGATGGTCATATCATTCTCTTTGTTGATGAGGTTCACACCATTATGGGTTCTGGTAGTGGTATTGACAGTACCTTAGATGCTGCTAATATCTTGAAACCGGCCTTAGCGCGTGGTAGTCTGCATATGATTGGAGCAACAACCCAAGAGGAGTACTCCAAACATATCGAAAAGGACGCCGCTCTTTCTCGCCGTTTTGCTAAAGTTTTAATCGAGGAACCAACAGTAGATGAGGCTTACCAGATTATCCTAGGATTGAAAGGTAGTTACGAGAACTACCACAATGTTACAATTTCTGACCAAGCCGCTTTAACGGCTGTCAAGGCTGCCCACCGTTACTTAACTAGCAAGAATCTACCTGATTCAGCTATTGATCTTTTAGATGAAACCAGCGCTGGTGTCCAAAATACGGTAAAAAAATCAGCACCTGAGTTTCTAACATCTGCTGATCAAGCCTTGCTGGCTGGTGATTTTCGTTCTGTCGGTAGACTTCTTGAGCAAGATTCAGAGGTTGCTGACAAGCCTGAACCAAGTCCTATCACAGATGATGATATTATGCGTACCCTCAGCAAGCTCTCGGGTATCCCCGTTGAAAAGATGACACAGGCGGACAATAAACGCTACCTCAGTTTGGAAAAGGAGCTGCATAAGCGAGTGATTGGTCAAAACGACGCTGTGTCTGCCGTAGCACGTGCTATTCGTCGCAATCAATCAGGTATCCGTACAGGCAAACGTCCGATCGGTTCCTTTATGTTTCTTGGGCCAACGGGGGTCGGAAAGACCGAGCTGGCTAAGGCTCTAGCAGAACTCCTTTTTGATGATGAATCTGCTCTTATTCGCTTTGATATGTCTGAATATATGGAGAAATTTGCGGCCAGTCGCCTCAATGGCGCCCCTCCAGGTTACGTTGGCTACGACGAGGGTGGAGAACTGACAGAAAAGGTTCGCCAAAAGCCTTATTCTGTCCTCCTTTTTGATGAAGTTGAAAAGGCCCATCCAGATATTTTCAACGTTTTGCTGCAGGTCTTGGATGATGGGGTCTTGACCGATAGCCGGGGACGCAAGGTTGATTTTTCCAACACCATAATCATCATGACCAGCAATTTGGGGGCAACGGCCTTGCGTGATGATAAGACAGTTGGTTTTGGTGCTAAAGCGCTCAGTCAAGATTATGATGCTATGCAGTCACGCATCATGGAAGAACTCAAGAAAAATTATCGACCAGAATTCATCAATCGAATCGATGAAAAAATTGTCTTCCATAACTTAACACCTGAAGATATTCGGCAAGTTGTCAAATTGATGATGCAACCTTTGGAGCAAGCCTTGGCTGATAAAGGGATGACTCTCAAGGTACAGCCAGCAGCTCTTAAAATTCTAGCTGAGCATGGTTATGATCCTGAAATGGGGGCCCGTCCTCTGCGTCGCAGCATTCAAACGCAGGTAGAAGATAAATTGTCAGAATTGCTTCTCTCAGGTGAGCTTGAAACAGGGGCAACACTGAAAATCGGCAGCCACAATGGTAAGTTAAAGTTTACTATTGCCTAAATCAGAATGACTACAGTACGACAGACAGAAAAGAAAAAACATCTTAGATTTTAAACCTAAGATGCTTTTTTAGAATTAAAATAGATAAGGTAGCCGATAGCAACATAAGCAACAACAACCGTGGCTAATAAAATTTCAAACTGACTCAGCCTCAATAGCCAACCATCATTTAATTTAAGACGCATAAGGCTGAGAACTAGGGCAGTTGCTGTGCTGACGCTAGGAAAGGTAAAGGCAGAAAAAGTTGGAACAAACCAAGTTTTGATCTGTTTGGCTAGAAAAATTACCGTCCCCCAATAAAATCCCTGCGACAAAATAAGAAACCAGCTTACCATGATACCAGAGTAACTTGGAGAAAGCTGAAGCAAAGCCAGAAGTAAGAGGGAGCTGGGGGCCGCCATAATAGCAGCATTGGGAATCTGCGCAGGGAGCAGCGGCCACTTGACTAAGCGATAAAGTAGAAGCAGCATTAAGATAACATAGGCTAGAGAGGTCAGGTAAAAAATAGCCCACCCAATGTTTGTTTGGTCAATGACTCTTGCTGAAATAGAAGCAGCAGCTGGTCCTACATAGATGACAAACCAACCAGGATAAAGTGTTTTCCAGCTAGGTTTAGTCAAGGCTAACTTTGTAAAAAGGAGCAGAAAGCTTAGATGCCCGATAAGCCCCGCAGTCCAAATCAGCGTCAGAGCTAGTTTAGGCAAAGGTAGAACTAAGGGGGACAGCATCATAGCCATAAAGTAGGTTGGAAAGGTTGATGCTGGCAGGAGGTCTGCTAACTGCTTTCGGCAATCCTCTTGATGGCTGATGAGATAACCTGTTAAAATCAACCATAGAATGACTGTAAGAATTAATAGCATTTGGGCGATTGGCTGGCTGACAAATTTCCCGATTAAGTTAACTAAAGCGGTCATTCCCAGTAATAACCCAGTCAAAGCTAGGGGCAGTGATTGCTTCATAAATTCTCCTTGTGCGGGGGGCAGCATTAGGAGCCACTCAGTTTGGAACAGCTTCAAAGATTTCTTTGACTTGTGCTAAACTGTTGGCGCGAGCAACAGCTCCGCGGATTTTAGCAGCACCCGATGTTCCTCTGAGGTAGTAAGGTGCCAGACCACGGAATTCACGTACGGCGATATCTTCTCCTTTAAGCGTAACTAACCGTGTCAAGTGCTCAAAGGCGATGTCCAACTTTTCAGCAAAGGTTAAATCTGCTAGGATTTCTCCGCTTTCAAAGAAATGGTTGATTTGTGTAAAAAGGTAAGGATTGTTTAGGGCCCCTCGGCCAATCATGACAGCATCAGTTCCTATTTCTTCAAGCATAAAACGGGCGTCTTCCACTGTCTTGATATCACCATTTCCGATGAAAGGAATGGTTTTAATGGCCTTAGCGACACGTGCCAGTGTGTCATAGTCACAGCTGCCAGTATACATTTGTTCACGCGTACGACCGTGCATAGCCAAAGCGGATACTCCGGCTGCTTCGGCAGCTAGAGCGTTTTCGACCGCCAGAGTGTTATCCGACCATCCCGTCCGCATTTTGACAGTTAAGGGAAGGTCAAGGACAGACTTTACAGTCTTGATAACCTTGTAAATCTTATCGGGATCCTTCAACCACATAGCTCCAGCCTCATTCTTGACAACTTTGTTGACAGGGCACCCCATGTTGATGTCGACAAGATCGGCCTTGGTATTTTTTTGGATAAATTCTGCCGCCTGAGCCAAGCTCTCACCATCATTACCAAAGAGTTGGATAGAGACTGGGTGCTCGCCTTCGTCAATATGAAGCATGTGCAAGGTTTTTTCGTTATTATAGAGGATACCCCGGTCTGAGACCATCTCCATGACAACCAAGCCAGCCCCGAACTCTTTAGCGATGGTTCGAAAGGCAGAGTTCGTTACTCCAGCCATAGGCGCTAAAACAGTACGGTGGGGGATTTCAACATTTCCAATCATAAATGATGAATTAAGCTTTGTCATTGATAATGTCCTCCAAGTCAGTTTGAGTAAATTGATAGATGGTTCCACAAAATTGGCAGGTGATTTCTGCACCTTGATCTTCGTCTTTCATTGCCTGCAATTCTTCTTTGGGCAGGGTTCCCAAAGCCGCCTCAAAACGCTGACGGCTGCAGTCACAGATGAAGCTTAGCTTCTCTTCGGAAAGAACTTTATAATCATCTTCGCCATAAATAGCCTCAATCAGAGCCTGAGTAGGGTTGTCTCTTTCTAAAAGGCTGGAAATAGCGGGCATATTTTGAATACGTTTTTCAAAACGCGCAATCTCTTCTTCCTTCGCATCAGGCAGGACCTGCAGCATAAAGCCACCGGCGACCTCAACCTTATCATCCTGATCCAAAAGAACATTGAGTCCCACAGCAGACGGAGTTTGCTCACTTTCGGTCAAATAGTAGGCGAAATCTTCACCAATTTCACCAGATATCAAAGGGGTAGCTGATGTATAGGGGTGTCCTGTTCCATAATCAATAATAGATATAAACTGTCCCTGTCCCATAAAAGGGCCGACTAAGACCTCGCCGGTTGCAGTCTTTTTAATATCAACACCTGGATTTTGAATATATCCCTTGACCTGTCCTGCTGTATCAGCGACTGAAATAATATGACCAAAAGAGCTGTTACCGATGACCTTGACGGTAACTTTTGCACTTCCTTTTTGATTAGCAGCTAAAATCTGATTGGCAATTAAGGTACGTCCCAAAGCGACTGTTGATGACGATAGGGTGTGGTGTTTTTTTTGGGCAGTGCGTACCGTTTCAGTGCTATCCAGTACATAAGCGCGAAATGAGCCTGAACTGGCTATTGTTTTAATTAATTTATCCATAGTGCCCTTATTATAGCATAAATGAAGTTGTCAGAGAGTATTCTCAGCTTGTTGCAGTGTTACTTAATAATACTCATATCATATTTTCTTGCTTGCCTTTGCAAAATCTGGTATAGTTAACAGTACTGAAACATTTGGAGGACCCTAATATGCAATACAGTTCAATTATTATTCTCTTAATCATTTTAGCAGGAATGATGCTTTTTTCATCACGTAATCAAAAACGCCAAAAACAAGAGCGTGAAAACATGAAAAATAACCTAGTTAAAGGTGCTGTGGTTGAAACGATCGGCGGCTTAATTGCCGAAGTAGACGAAGTAGATAAGGAAAATCAGCGCATAGTTCTGGATGCTGATGGTGTTTATTTGACTTTTGCTGAACGCAGCATTTTTAAAGTGATTTCCTCACCAGCACAAAATGCAGCAACAGATAATACAGCCGCAGTCGAACAAGAAGAAAGCAAGCAGGCTGATACAACCGATGAGGCAGAGACGGCCATTGAAGAGGGCTGAGATTTATAAATCAGTTGTGACCTAGTAAGGGATGACGATGTTTTTCATCCCTTTTTTGTTTGCTTTCCTAGTAGCCACAGGTGCAAACTTACTTAATTTATGGTAAAATTCTAAGGAGTATGGCTATATTTAAATTTAAGAAAAAAGAAGAGGCAGCAAGCCTTGAAAAGATCCCCAAGCATATAGGAATTGTCATGGATGGAAATGGCCGTTGGGCCAAGAAACGCCTGCAGCCGCGCGTTATGGGGCACAAGGCTGGTATGGATGCCCTGCAAAAGGTGACTGTAAAGGCCTCAGACTTAGGTGTCAAGGTCTTAACGGTCTATGCCTTTTCAACAGAAAACTGGTCTCGTCCGGATGATGAGGTCAATTTCATTATGAACCTGCCAGTTGAATTTTTCGATACTTATGTTCCGGAGCTTCATGCTAATAATGTCCGCATCCAGGTTATTGGCGATACGAGCAAGCTCCCAGTGGCTACATTTGATGCTATGCAGAGAGCTGTTGAGAAAACACAGCATAACTCAGGCCTAATCTTGAATTTTGCCCTTAACTATGGGGGACGTGCTGATATCGCTGGGGCTGTCAAAGCTATTTCTCAAAAAGTGTCGGAAAATAAACTGACTCTTGATGATATCAATGAAGACCTGATATCTCGTCACTTGATGACCAATAGTCTGCCCTTTCTCTACCGGGATCCCGATTTAATTATTCGGACGAGTGGTGAATTACGCCTGAGTAATTTTCTAATCTGGCAGGCAGCCTACAGTGAGTTTTATTTCCCCAGTGTGCTTTGGCCTGACTTTGATGAGGAACAACTGGTTTTGGCTATTGCAGAATTTAACCGCCGTAAAAGGCGTTTCGGCGGTCTATAGAGGAGTTAAGTATGCGTGAACGTGTGATTTACGGAGGGATTGCTGGAGCTATTTTTCTAGCCTTTCTGGTTATCGGGAACCTCCCTTTTCAGCTATTTGTCGGACTTTTAGCCATGATAGCCATGTCAGAGCTCTTCAAGATGAAGAGATTAGAAATCTTTTCTTTTGAGGGGGTCTTGGCTATGCTGGCAGCTTTCGTCCTGACTGTACCGATTGGGAATTATTTGCTTTTCCTGCCCTTGGACGCCAGTTGGACCTGCTTTGGCCTTATCAGCTTTATGATTTTAGCGGGTACTGTTCTTAATAGTGATGCCTATTCATTTGATGATGCTGTCTTTCCTATTGCTTCAGCTGTCTACATTGGTTTTGGTTTTCAAAATTTAATTACGGCTCGTCTTGACAGTGTCACTAAGGTACTCTTTGCCATCTTCATTGTTTGGGCAACGGACATCGGTGCCTATATGATTGGCCGCCAATTCGGTCAAAACAAGCTCATGCCTAAGATTTCTCCAAATAAAACCATTGAGGGAAGTCTGGGCGGAATCCTGTCAGCTTTAATTGTTTCTTTGATTTTTATGCTGACTGATAAGTCTATTTACAGCCCAAGATCTTTCCTTGTGACCATGATTCTGGTTGTTGTGTTTAGTATCTTTGCTCAGTTTGGAGATTTAGTCGAAAGTGCTATTAAACGTCACTTTGGTGTGAAAGACTCTGGGAAATTAATACCTGGACACGGTGGTATTTTAGACCGGTTTGATAGTATGATTTTTGTTTTTCCAATCATGCACTTCTTTGGATTATTCTAATGCCTCCTTGAAAAAGCAAATTAGTATCCTATATTCTAATCTGCTGTGTTTTATACAGCTCTGGTTTTGTTGTTTTGCTTACATGTGCTTCTCTTTGGGCTTTTTAAGTACAGGCAATCGTCCTGATCTAGGTTGTCTGCTTTACCCTAATAGGGTGGAATAATCAATCTGCCGCTGTCTTTTAGACCTGTTTTCTGTATGCTCAATATGGGAAACACTTTTTGTTTAAATATGAGGTATGAAATGCTGCTAAATATTATTGTCTTCATCGTAGTTTTTGGAATTATAGTTGTTGTTCATGAATTTGGGCACTTCTATTTTGCTAAGAAATCGGGTATTTTAGTACGAGAATTCGCCGTTGGTATGGGACCGAAAATTTTTGCCCACACGGGTGAGGATGGCACTGTCTATACCGTCCGAATGCTTCCTTTAGGCGGTTATGTCCGCATGGCTGGCTGGGGGGATGATGCAACTGAGATTAAGACTGGCACACCAGTCAGTCTGAGCCTAAACGAGCGGGGGAAGGTTACCCGTATCAACCTGTCAGATAAGCAGTTGGATAATAACAGTCTGCCCATAAATGTGACTAGTTATGATTTAGAAGATAAACTGACAATCACAGGACTTACATTAGATGAGTCCCAAACTTACTCAGTTGATCACGATGCGACGATTGTCGAAGAAGACGGCACGGAATTACGGATTGCTCCTCTAGATGTGCAGTATCAAAATGCCAGTGTCTGGGGGCGAATGATAACAAATTTTGCAGGTCCCATGAACAACTTTATTTTAGGGACAATCGTCTTTATTCTGCTGGCTTTTATCCAAGGTGGCGTACCCAACCCCGATACTAATATAGTCCGTGTGGCTGATGGCGGCGCTGCCCAGCAGGCTGGTATTAAAAGCGGTGACAAGGTGCTAGAGATTGCTGGCCGTAAGGTTGATAACTGGGATGATCTAACAAAGGCTGTAACAGCTTCTACTAAGCATTTCAAAAAAGATAGTAAGATTACTCTAAAGATTCAGAATCGTGATAATCAGACTAAAACCATCAAGGTTAAACCCAAAAAGGTCGGCGATAGCTATCTGATTGGCGTACAACAATCTTTGAAAACAGGGTTTTGGGATAAGCTGACAGGCGGCTTCCAACAGGCCCTATTAGCTATGACGGCTCTTATCAAAGCCCTCGGCAATCTCGTTCTTCATTTTAGCCTCAACAAGTTAGGTGGCCCAGTAGCTATGTATCAAGCTGTCGGTCAGGCCGCTCAGTCAGGATTTGTCAATGTCCTCTACCTAATGGGGATGTTATCCATGAATTTGGGTGTTGTCAACCTCTTTCCGATTCCTGCCTTGGATGGTGGTAAGATTCTTATCAATATCATTGAGGCTTTGCGCCGCAAACCTTTGAAACAAGAAACTGAAACCTATATCACCTTAGTAGGTGTGGCAATTATGCTTGTACTCATGGTTGCTGTAACTTGGAATGATATTATGCGGGCCTTCTTCTAAGAAAATTCGTCTTGATCTAACTAAAAAAATATATGTGAAAGGAAGGCCTCAGCTGCTGACTTACTGAGGCCGAACAATTAACCATGAAACAATCTCAAATGCTGATTCCAACCCTGCGTGAAATGCCCAGTGATGCTCAAGTCATCAGCCACGCTTTGATGGTGCGTGCTGGCTATGTTCGTCAGGTAACATCAGGTGTCTATTCTTATCTTCCCTTGGCTAATCGTGTGATAGAAAAATTCAAGGGCATTATGCGTCAGGAATTTGATAAGATTGGTGCTGTAGAAATGCTGGCTCCGGCCCTCCTGACTGCTGATCTTTGGCGGGAATCAGGCCGTTATGAAACGTATGGGGAGGATCTTTATAAGCTGAAAAATCGTGACCAAGCAGACTTCATCTTGGGCCCGACCCATGAGGAAACCTTCACATCCGTTGTGCGTGATACTATTAAGTCCTATAAACAGCTGCCTATGAATCTCTACCAGATTCAGCCAAAATATCGTGATGAAAAACGTCCTCGCAATGGGCTCCTGCGCACTCGCGAATTTATTATGAAAGACGGCTATAGCTTCCATGCCGACTATGATAGTTTAGATAGAACCTATGAAGATTATCGCAAGGCCTACGAAGCTATATTTAAGCGTGCAGGGCTTGATTTCAAAGGAATTATCGGTGATGGTGGTGCTATGGGAGGAAAAGATAGTCAGGAATTCATGGCTGTAACACCAGACCGTACTGACCTTAGCCACTGGTTGGTTCTGGATAAATCCATCAGCTCCATTGAAGAAATTCCAGAGGATGTTCTAGCAGAAATTAAGGAGGAACTCAACAAATGGCTAGTGTCCGGTGAGGACACGATTGTTTATTCGAGCGAGTCTGCCTATGCAGCGAACTTAGAGATGGCTACCAGCCAGTACAAGCCTAGTACAGCTGTAGTGGCTCAAGAGGAGATGCGTAAGGTTGAGACGCCAAACTGTAAGACAATTGATGAAGTAGCTGCCTTCCTGCAAGTGGAGGAGAAGCAAACGATTAAGACCTTGCTTTTCATAGCCGATGAGAAACCGGTTGTCGCCCTTTTAGTCGGCAACGATCAGGTCAATGATGTCAAACTTAAGAATCATCTGGGGGCTGCCTTCTTAGAAGCAGCTAGTGAGGAAGAAGCACAAAAGCTTTTTGGTGCTAGCTTTGGCTCTTTAGGACCTGTTGGCCTACCAGAAGAAGTTACCATTATTGCCGACCGTAAGGTGGAGGGTCTAGCTAATGCTGTCGTTGGCGCTAACCAAGATGGTTATCACTTGGTTGGTGTTAACCCTGGGCGTGACTTTACCCCAAGTGAGTATGTTGATATTCGTGAGGTTCAAGAAGGGGAGGTCTCTCCTGACGGACAAGGTAAGCTTCAATTTGCCCGAGGTATAGAAATTGGACATATCTTTAAACTTGGGACACGTTATTCAGAAAGCATGGGGGCTAATATCCTGGATGAGAATGGCCGTTCCGTTCCGATAATCATGGGCAGCTATGGCATAGGAGTCAGTCGTATTCTGTCGGCTGTGATTGAACAGCATGCACGTCTTTTTATTAATAAGACTCCAAAAGGAGCCTATCGCTTTGCTTGGGGAATTAACTTCCCTAAAGAGTTGTCGCCATTTGATGTCCATCTCATTACCGTCAATACTAAAGATGATGACGCCCAAAATCTGACTCAGGCAATCGAGCGTCAATTGACCACGGCAGGTTACGAAGTTTTAACGGATGATCGTAATGAGCGTGTCGGCTCTAAATTCTCAGATAGTGATCTCATAGGCCTGCCAATCCGTGTGACTGTCGGTAAAAAGGCTACTGAAGGTGTAGTCGAAGTTAAAATAAAAGCAACCGGAGATACGATCGAAGTCCATGCTGAAAATCTTCTGGAAACTCTTGACATCTTGGCAAAAGAATCAAAATAGATAGATTTCCAGAGGGCAGGACGAACTTTCACGATGGCTTTGTCCTCCCTCACAGAAAAAATAAGCAACCTATAAACTCAATATCAGAAACACATGTGATAACTATTATCTATAAGTTTTACGGAGGCTGGGACAAAAGTTCCGCCTCTTTTTTGACGGTTACAGTGACATAAATCGAACTGTTCCCCTTTAAAAGAAATTTTTTAAAGGAGGAGGAATACTGTTACTCCTTTTTATTTGTTATAATAGACCTACGAATGTAAAGAAGGTGATTGTATGAAATTAACAACACTTGGTTGTTGGGGAGCTTACCCCTATCAAGATGGTGGAACGACCTCCTATCTACTTACAGGTCGCGATGGTTTCCAGCTTCTAATGGATTGTGGCAGCCGTGCCGTAACCGAATTGGAAAAGGAAATCAGCCCTCTGGATTTAGATGCTGTTCTTATCAGCCATTATCATCCCGATCATGTCGCAGATCTGGGTGTGCTCCGTCATTATTTTCAGCTCTATCCTAAGCATCTTTGGGAGCCAAAGGTTTTACCGATCTATGGACATAATGAAGATAGCTATGAGTTTAGTAAGTTATCTCTAGATGGTGTATCCCAAGGAATAGCCTATGATGTCAATGGTGTTCAGGAGATTGGTCCATTTGATATTACCTTTATTAAGACAGTGCACCCAGTACCTTGTTATGCCTTTCGTATAAAAGAGCGTGAGACTGGTCAGGTTCTTGTATTTACAGGTGATACCGGCTATCTTGATGCTTTAGCTGCTTTTGCTAAGGACGCTGATCTCTTCTTAGCCGATGTTTACCTTTATGAAGGTAACGAAAATCATATGGCTCACCTGACATCTAAGGAAGCAGGACAAATTGCTCTGGAAGCAGGAGTAAGGCAGCTTGTCTTGACTCATGTGCCTCCTCTGCCGCCAGAAGGTATTGATGCTTCGCGCCATCTGATTGTTTTGCAAGAGCAGACACAGAACTATGCAGCTTCTGTGCCAGTTGAGCTAGCTCATCCGCATAAAACTTGGGACTTGGGAGCCCTGCAATGATCGATTTAACACAAGCTCAAAAAGAGCTTTTCATGGCAGAAGCGCTAAAGGAGGCTCAGCAATCTCTAGCTAAAGAGGAAATACCTATCGGCTGTGTTATTGTTAAAGATGGCAGGATCATTGGCCGCGGTCACAATGCGCGTGAAGAATGCAATCAAGCAGTGATGCATGCTGAAATTATGGCAATCAATCAAGCCAATCAAACAGAAAAAAACTGGCGCTTGCTGGAGAGTACCCTCTTTGTCACAATTGAACCTTGTGTCATGTGCAGCGGTGCTATTGGACTGGCTCGTATTCCTCGGGTAATCTACGGTGCCGCCAATCAAAAGTTTGGTGCAGCTGGGAGTCTTTACAATATTCTGGCTGATGAGCGCCTCAATCATCGTGTTCAGGTAGAATCTGGAATCTTGGAAGCTGACTGTGCTCAGATTATGCAGAGTTTTTTTCGTCAGCGGCGCGGTAAAAAAGTTAAAGAGGGACTTCAGCCTAGCGATGAAAAATTGAAGGAATAATGCCTGCAATGAGAAGGATAAAATCATTTGCAGTTATATCAAATTATGATATAATAAGCTTTGGAGCAACATCTTCGCGTGAAGTGGGTCAGGGGAGGAATCCAGCAGCCCTAAGCGATGCAGGATGTGTGCTCTTTTTTATGTTGCACAAAGCTATGGGGACGGTGGCATGTATGACGGTTAGGAGCAGAAAAGTGATTTTTCAAGCCATTGACATTCTGCTTAGTGAGTTTTATCTCCTTGCCACCCTGCCCCAGCCCTTGATTTTTAGCGAAAAAGATTGAAAATTGGGGTAGAAAAGAGTAAACTAGTAAGGTATATTGACTTAAAAGGGAGTAAAATCATGACTCATATTCAATTTGATTATTCAAAGGTTTTAAATAAGTTCATTGAACCGCATGAATTAGATTACTTGCAAATGCAGGTTACGGCAGCAGATGCTGCTTTGCGCAATGGTACTGGTCCAGGCGCTGAAATGACTGGCTGGCTCACCCTGCCTGAAGATTATGACAGAGAAGAATTTGCCCGTATTCAAAAAGCAGCAGAAAAAATCCAATCCGATAGCGATGTCCTCATTGTGATCGGTATCGGCGGTTCTTACCTTGGTGCCCGTGCAGCAATTGATTTTTTGAATAATTCTTTTGTCAATCTGCAAACGGCTCAAGAGCGAAAAAATCCACAAATCCTCTATGCCGGTAACTCTATTTCCTCCAACTATCTGGCAGACCTTGTGGACTATGTAGCTGACAAGGATTTTTCGGTCAATGTTATTTCTAAATCAGGAACAACTACAGAGCCAGCGATTGCTTTTCGTGTCTTCAAGGAACTTTTGATTAAAAAATATGGTCAAGATGAAGCCAACAAGCGTATCTACGCTACGACCGACCGAGTAAAAGGAGCTGTCAAGGTTGAAGCCGATGCCAATGGCTGGGAAACTTTTGTTGTCCCAGATAGCGTAGGGGGACGTTTCACCGTCTTGACACCAGTTGGTCTGCTTCCTATTGCTGCAAGCGGTGCAGATATCACCCAATTGATGGAAGGTGCTAACGCAGCACGCAAAGCATATTCTTCAGATAACCTTGCTGAAAATCAGGCTTACCAATACGCAGCTATCCGTAATATTCTTTATAGAAAAGGCTATGTGACAGAGGTTCTTGCGAATTACGAACCATCCCTGCAATACTTTAGCGAATGGTGGAAGCAGCTAGCTGGTGAGTCAGAAGGCAAGGATCAAAAAGGAATTTACCCGACATCGGCTAACTTCTCGACAGACCTTCATTCACTTGGTCAATTCATCCAAGAAGGCTATCGCAATCTATTCGAAACCGTTATCCGTGTTGATAAACCACGTAAAAATATCACTATTCCAAATGAAGAGGCAGATCTTGATGGACTCGGCTATCTTCAAGGTAAAGATGTTGATTTTGTCAATAAGAAAGCAACAGATGGTGTCTTGCTGGCTCATACAGACGGTGGTGTTCCAAATACCTACCTGACAATCCCTGAACAAAATGAGTTTACACTTGGCTATACGATTTATTTCTTTGAAATTGCTATTGCTATTTCAGGTTATCTCAACGGTGTGAATCCTTTTGACCAACCTGGTGTTGAAGCCTATAAGAAAAATATGTTTGCCCTGCTGGGTAAACCAGGTTTTGAAGACCTGAGTGCTGAACTGAATGCGCGTCTATAAGAATATCAAACTTTTTAAAAGAACTGAGAGTCTGTACCAATGTCTCATCAACCCCTAGGGTCGGAGTTTTTATCCGACCCTAGGGGTTTTTGATTGAGATATAGCAATCAGCTGCCCATTTTTTATGAGAATAGCTGTGTTAATGGTCAAGTCAAGTGCAACACGTTAGGTGGTAAACTAGAAAACCAGTGTTTAATTGCCTGAGCTGTTGGCCTTAGTAACTATAACCGAACCTAGTCGCTATGCTGTAAAAATCTAATCTGATGAAAAGCATCATATTAGTACACAAAATTTCTAAATTCCTGGGAAAAATGTGTCTTAATTTTATCTTGAAAGCGTTTTATAATTAAGTCGTTAAAAATAAATGGACGAGAGCTGAGCCTGAAATAAGTAAGAGTGAGCGCTACTACTGTCTCGAATTTCTTAGTCAGAGTCTCAGTTCTTATACCTAGTTAAAGGAGTTAAGAAAATGGCAGATTGGTTGAATATTATAGGTAAGACAGTTATTGTTACGGGGGCTTCATCGGGAATTGGGGAAGCAGTTGTAGATGAGCTGCTGGAACTTGGTGTCAATGTTGTGAATTTTGATATTGCAGATAAGAATAAAAAGCACGATAATTTTTTATTTCAAAAAGTAGATGTAACCTCACGTGAACAGGTTGAAGCAGCAGTGGCAGCGACTGTTGAACATTTTGGCACCATAGATGCCCTTGTCAACAACGCTGGTATTAATATTCCCCGCCTCTTGGTTGATCCCAAAGATCCCTATGGGCAATATGAACTTGATGATAAAATCTTTGAAAAGATTACCATGATTAATCAAAAGGGGCTCTATCTTGTCAGTCAGGCTGTTGGACGCATCTTAGTCAATAAAGGAGATGGTGTTATTATAAATATGGCTTCGGAGGCAGGTCTTGAGGGCTCTGAGGGACAGAGTGCCTACGCTGCCACAAAGGCAGCTGTTTACAGCTATACCCGCTCTTGGGCTAAGGAACTTGGGAAACACGGCGTTCGTGTTGTCGGAGTAGCACCTGGTATCATGGAAGCTACAGGACTGAGAACACTTGCCTACGAAGAGGCCTTGGGCTATACTAGGGGAAAAACAGTTGAACAAATTCGTGCAAGCTACGCTTCTACAAGTACGACTCCTCTTGGTCGCAGCGGTCACTTAAGCGAAGTGGCTGACCTCGTAGCTTATCTGATTTCCAAGCGTTCGAGTTACATTACAGGCGTTACGATTAACGTGGCTGGAGGAAAAACTCGCGGATAATAATTAAAAGTGAGGTTTAAGGGTGGCACTAGTTAATCGATGGTACCGAATTTTAAATCTCTTGGTTTCACAACACCAAGTTACGGTCGAAGAGGTGCGAAAAAACCTAGGCATCAGCACTAAAACGCTAAGAAGCAGTATTGATCAGCTAAACGATATTTTAGATGCCGATGTTCAGGTAGTACAAAGAGATGATAGTCTATTCTTGGAGGTAGCTGATTATGCTAGGTTGGAGGAGATTTTATCTGGCAGTTTGCGCAAGGAGAGCGACTTTAACTCTTCCAGCAGGCGGGCTTCCTATCTCATCAAACGCTTATTACAGAGTACTAAGCCTCTTTTGATTGATGATTTAGCTGAAGAAATAGGCGTCAGCCGCACAACCATTAACAAGGATTTAAAGCAGGTTAAAGAGCTGGCCAAAGACTACCAAGTTGAAATTTCAGGACGTCCAAACAGAGGCTTAGAAGTCTTTGGTGATGAGCTAAACTTACGGCTGTTTTACAGTCAACATGTTTACGCTTATTTCGGTTCAGAAACGTTAAAAAATGAGACTGGCTTTTTCTTACAGGAACTCTGTCAAAAATTTCAACTACCGAGAAAAATTCAAGATCTCCTAATCAAGGTGGTTGCGATCACAATTGCCCGTCTTAGGCGAGGAAAGTTCCTGACTCATCCAATTCCTTACTACATCAACGAATTGAAAGGTTCGCAGATTATGGATGAGCTAGTTTATCACCTTGAAATGACTTATAAAATCTCTCTTGGACAGTACGAACAGGATTTCCTAAGCTTTCCTTTGAATATTCAGTCTATAGCGGGCTTGGAGTATTGTACAATTGAAAACGCTCAAATCATAGCTCTCTATCAAGATATGGTTGAGCGTGTTAGAGGGACTCTGGATGTTGATTTTAATGATGAAAAGTTGCTTACTGATATTTATACCCATCTGAAATTCTTACTCAATCGTTTGGTCTTTCATGTGCCAGCTAGCGATATTTTTCACGGTGAAATTCAAAACAAGTTTCCTCTTGCTTTTAAAATGGCTGAAGTTGCTGCTAGTCTGCTGAGGGAAATATTTGCCTACCCAGTAGATGTCTCAGAAATCAGCTATTTAGCCCTTTATTTTGAAAGTATCCTTCGTGATTCTAATCAAACACAAGAAAGATCCAGCCGCAAAGTTGCAGTAGTCTGTACAACAGGTCTGGGAACAGCTGCAATGATAGCACGCCAATTAAAGAATGTTCTTGGCAATGATGTGGAGATTACTCAATATTCTGAGGAAAATTTTAAGCCGGAAGCCGATGATAATTACTTTGCTATCTTTACAACCGTTCCGCTAAAATATGGGAACTTAAAATCCCCTGTTATTCAATTAACCAATCTTTTTGATGACCATTGGCTTCGTGACATTTGGCAAAAGATTAAGACCTACCATCAGAAAGATTTAGAGACAACTGTCCTTAGATTTATACACCTAAAACAAGCGAAGTCATACAAAGCCTGTTTAATCGAGATGACAGCTGTTTTGAGAGAAGAACATTTGGTTGATGATGATTTTGGCAAGCGCATCTTGGAACGTGATAGGCAGCAGTCAACAATTTTTGGCAATGGTATTGCCTTTCCTCATGCTATCAATCACCTAGCAGATAAGCCAATCTTAATGTTAGGAGTTCTGCAAGATACCTTGCCAACACAGACCACTGAACTGGAATTTATTTTCCTTGTAGCTATTCCGCAAAAGCTGGATAAGCAAATAGAAACAGAATTGTTAGAACTCTATGATGATATTTTTAGAATTGCCAATAATGATAGCCTCAAAGAGGCTTTACGACCTGTGAAAACGGAGTCCGATTTTATTGCCTTAACCAAAAGCAAAGGAGTATTTTAATGGATTCAATACTTATACTGGGAATAGTCATTGTGTCTGCTTATGTTATGCAGATCCTGTTAGGGCTAAAGCAAATCAAACATTTTAATCAGGTATATAGCACTCTGCGTCAAAAAGGCCGTGTAGCTATTGGGCGCCGGTCGGGGAAATTAAAATCAGGAACCATCGTGATGTTTGCTATTGATAGTAACGGCAAGGTTCTTGCTGCTAAGAAAATGCAAGGGGTGACCATAGCCGCACAATTTAAAGATATGCCAGATTATCTGGGACAGGATATTCATTATTTTGATTACTATAACCCGCTGGTACGTAAAGAAAATAAGCTGTTGCGTATCGCCATTGAGGATGCCCGCGAAGTCTTCTTAAGGACAGAAGCCGGTACCTATAAAGATCTTCCTAAGGCGCCTCCTCTAGTTGATGCGACGACACAGCTGAAGCTATTGCCTCAGCGGCTAAAATTACAGTTTAAGAAAAAATAAAGGAGTTAAAAACCATGAATCATGTTACAAAATTAATTGAAGGCTTCATGAACCTATTCCAACTAGGTGGTGAAAATTTCGTCGGATGGTTGACAGGAATCGTTCCCAAAGTCCTCATGCTGTTGATTGCCATGAATGCCCTTATTGCCTTAGTTGGCGAAGAACGCATGAATAAACTGGGAGAATTATCTGCTAAGAACCCAGTGACACGCTATCTTATCCTCCCCTTCTTTGCTGCTTTTATGCTAGGGAATCCGATGGCCATAAGTATGGGACGCTTTGTTCCTGAATATTATAAACCCAGTTACATAGCCGCACAGATGCAGTTCTGTCACACGTCAAATGGGGTCTTCCCACATATTAATCCTAGTGAATTATTCGTATGGTTAGGGGTAGCCTCAGGAATTGAAGCACTAGGGTTGAGTACAATCCCTCTAGCGATCCGCTACTTGTTAGTGGGTCTCCTTATGAATTTCATCGGCGGCTGGGTGACTGACTTTACAACAGCCTATGTATCTAAGCAACAAGGAATCACCTTGAGTAAGAAAGTTGAATTGTCAAATAAGTAGAAAAAGAGGTAGAAAAATGGCCTATAGAAGTATTAGAGTCGTAAAAGGCAACGGTGGTTTCGGCGGACCATTGGTGATTACACCTACCGATGCAAAGCATAAATTTCTCTATATTACTGGTGGCGGTGAAAAGCCTGAAATTGTTGATAAAATTGCAGAACTTACAGGCATGGAAGCTGTTAACGGCTTTCAAACATCCATCCCAGATGAAGAAGTGGCTTTAGCTATTGTTGACTGCGGCGGGACTCTTCGTTGCGGTATCTATCCTAAAAAAGGCATTAAAACAATCAATATCGTTGCAACAGGAAAGTCAGGCCCTCTGGCTCAATATATCACAGAGGATATTTATGTTTCTGCTGTTGGGTTGGAGCAAATTTCACCTGTTGAAGCAGATGAATCTGTAACAGAAGCGGCTTCGGAAGTAGTCGAAGAGGAAAAAGGAGCCAGTTATGATACCAGCAAGAAAATTACGGAACAGCGCGCTGAATCTAGTTTTATTGCCCGTATTGGTATGGGAGCTGGTAGAGTAGTTGCCATTTTCAATCAGGCTGCGCGTGATGCTATTCAAACGATGCTAAATACCATCCTTCCCTTCATGGCCTTTGTTTCCTTGATTATTGGTATCATTAATGGAACAGGCGTTGGTAATTGGCTGTCCCATGTCCTTAGCCCCTTGGCCGGGAATATTTGGGGATTAATCCTTCTTGGTTTTATATGTTCTTTGCCTTTCTTATCTCCGCTCTTAGGGCCTGGTGCTGTCATTTCCCAATTAGTTGGTGCTCTGATTGGTACCGAGATCGGTAAAGGAAATATTCCTCCTCAGATGGCTCTGCCAGCCCTATTTGCGATCAATACTCAAAATGGCTGTGACTTTATCCCTGTTGGTTTAGGTTTAGCGGAAGCAGAAGCGGAAACTGTTGAGGTCGGTGTGCCTTCTGTTCTCTATTCACGCTTTCTTAACGGCGTCCCTCGCGTTATCGTTGCCTGGGTAGCCAGTATTGGGCTTTATTGATAGCAGCAGTGGTGAATAAATGCGGGTCAATAGAGGAAATTATTATATATAATCAAGTGATTAGAAAGTGAGAAGGTATGTCAAAAATTTTTGAAACAAGAGTGGCTGCAGTTGGTCCAGAAGCCCAAAGTATGGTAGAAGATGCCAATATGCTGATATTATTTGGCCAAGGAGCGCCGGCAGATTTAGCAGAATTCTGCTTTACAATTGATAATAATAATCTTACTGGTAGCCTAAAGAGTGACGGGAAAGTTTTAATCGATACGCAAGAGTATCGTATTACTGCAGTTGGAGATCTAGTTGAGACGAATCTCAAAAATTTAGGTCATATCACAATCTCCTTTGATGGTTCCAAAGAGAAAACCTTGCCAGGGACGCTTCACGTTGAAGGAAATGGTTTGCCTCAGCTGTCATCAGGAACGCTAGTGCAATTTTGGGATTAGTCTGGACAGCTGTTTAATATAGGTAATTTAGCATTAAACGGCTAACCCCCTCTTGCCTTGAATAATCTATTCAAGGTAAGAGGGGGTTTTTGTGTAGAGGTTTTTGCAAATTTTTTTTGAAAAAAGATCTACTTTTTAATATGATGGAAGCGCTTTATAATCTAAGTAGATGGGGGAAAGAACGATGAAGGAAAGAGCTCGTGCCGTCTTAAATCGATTGCTAAATTCGCAGATACCACTGACCATAAAGTATCTATCAAATGAATTTGAGGTCAGCGAGAGAACGATTCGCAACGACCTTGCCGCAATTGATGAATCGTTGATACAGTGCCGATTACCCTCGGTGAAAACCATCCGATCCAAAGGAGTGATGCTAAATTTAACAAGAGATGAAATCCAACAGCTAAAAGAATTTAATAAGGAAGGCTGTTCATCATTTAAATATTTAAGGCGAGAGGAGAGAGTGCTTGATTTAATTTTAGATATTGGCTTTGGAACAAGCCCCGTCTTTTTGACCAAGAAGGAGGAGACCTACCAGATTTCAAAATCTTCAATTGATGAAGATATCCGGCAGGTTCGAAAAAATTTGGCCCACTACCATGTCAAAGTTGTGAGTATTCCTAAAAAGGGTCTGCAGTTTCAAGCTAAAGAGCAGTTTATCAGAACAATGCTTTTTTCGATATTAAGCTCGGCCTTATTGGAAGTCGACAGTGACAAAAAGGATATCGTTTTTAAATATATCAACCAGTCTCAGTTACAGTACTTAGATGATAGTTACAGTCGCTTTATATCAAAAGTGGAAGTCAGCCATTACCGAACGAATTTTAATCTGCTGGCTTATATATGGCTTGAGCGAATGAAACAAGGGAAGTATATTTCGGATACCGATAAACAAAGAGATTCTGAAAGGGAAAAAACAGACCGTATTCAAAATTATATTAACGTGGTATCGGCTCGCTTATATCCTGATGTTAATGCAGAGGAGAAAAAATATATTTATTTTCTCCTCAATACCCTAAAAAGAGAAGATGACTACCGCCCCTTCAACTGGCTGGACCTGCAGTTATTGACCCTGCAATTTATTCAGTTTGTTGAAGATGGGACAGGGATTCCCTTTAATAAGAAGGAATTTCAGCTTCAAGAGGCTCTGTATACTCATATGATAGGTATGGTAGAGCGTATCAAGGGAGGTCTACAGCTCACGAATCCTCTGAAGGAAAAAATAAAACAGACCTACGGTCTCGTCTATCATGTCGTTGAAGAATTTCTAAAAAATGCAGAATATAAATTTGGTGGAAGTATTACAGATGATGAGATAGCCTTCCTAACAATACATTTTTCAACTGCTTTAAGTGAGCTTAATCAGGATAATAAATATTGGTACAGAGCAGTCGTTATTTGCAATCACGGTCTTGCTACGGGACGGCTGCTAGCAGAAAATCTAAAGGAATACTTCAATGTTGAAGTATTGGCGGTCTTAAGCAGCCGAGAAATCGATTTAGTTGAGAGGTTTGATGTCGATTTAGTTTTTTCGACAGTAGAACTTGACTATAGAGCCAAACCAACGATTATACTCGATTCTATCTTTAATGATGAGACCAAGTTACTCGTTCATAATTTTCTGGAGAATAATAGTCAATATCGACGATTAATATCTGTCAAGAGTGACTACACAGAAATGTTTCAGAACTTATTACGATTAATTGAAAGGCATTTAGGAGAGGTAAGTAAAGAGCTTTATACTTGTCTAGAGGAGTTATTCAATCATAATAAGTTAAACATTAATAAGAGGGAGGTGCAGCCTATGATTCAAGATGTATTATCTGATGATAATATTTCATTTGAAAAAGAAACATTTACCTGGCAAGAAGCCATTGAAAGAGTGGCTAAGCCACTGTTGAGCAAGGAGTTCATCACATATAACTATATACAGGCAATGATAGACAGTGTTGAGCAATATGGCCCCTATATCGTGATCGGCCCCCATCTTGCTTTAGCTCATGCTAGACCAGAAGATGGGGCTCAAAAATTAGGATTGAGTCTTTCCGTATTTGAAAAGCCGGTTGTTTTTGGTCACGAGTTTAATGATCCGGTACATGTCATATTTTGCCTATCTGCTACGGATTCTTATACGCATTTGAATGTTATGAAGAGTCTGGTCAATCTAATCAGGAAAGAGGATGACCTTAAGGCCTTAACAAGGGCGACAGACTTAGAAACCGTTAAGGAAATCTTATTTAAAGAAAGAAGTGAGGAGGAAAAATAAGATGGCTAAAAATTTAAATATTTTATTTGTTTGCGGAGCTGGTTTAGGTTCCAGCTTTGCTGCTCAAATGGCAGCAGAAGATGTTCTGAATAAGTATGGTATTGACGCTAAACTGGATCATGTAGATATTTCAACAGCAGCGTCAGTCGGACCGGATATTATTATTACGGCTCAAAATTTTGAAAAGCAATTCGCCCAGTTTTCAATTGATAAAGAAAAGACAGCGATTATCTTTTTAAAAAATATCGTGTCCAGTCAAGAAATAGAGGAAAAACTACTGCCTGTGCTTAAAGAACGTCATTTTATGTAATGACTCGTCTAAATGGAGGAAATAATTATGGGGATTATTAATTTTATCATCAATAATATTTTGACCCAGGCCTCAATTACCATCGCCTTAATCGCCATGCTCGGCCTGATTCTGCAGAAAAAATCAGTAGGGCAAATTATCTCAGGAACCTTAAAGACTCTCCTAGGTTTTCAAGTATTGAGCGCTGGTTCCAATATTATTGTTTCCAGTTTGACTTATTTTGGGAAGATTTTTCAGGCTGGATTTCATACACATGGGATCGTTCCTTCAATCGAAGCGATCAACGGCCAAGCCATGAATGATTTAGGCTTGGGTAGAGAGATCGCCTTAACCTTCCTTGCCATATTTGTTGTTAATGTTTTAATTGCTCGTTTTACTAAATGGAATTATATCTTTTTAACTGGGCAGGCCCTGCTTTGGATGGCAACGATGACAACAGTTTTTGGCTATTTTTCCGGTTTGCGTGGTTTTCTTCTCATCCTTATAGGCGGAGTCGTGGGTGGTATTTTTACAGTTGCTATGCCTGCTCTTGCTCAGCCGATTATCCGTAAAGTTACGGGAAATGATGATATCGCACTTGGACACTTTTGTACCATTGGCTATTTATTTGAAGCAGGAGTTGCTAAGCTATTTGGCGAACGTGGTGACCAGAAAAAATCCATCGAAGATATTGAAATGCCTAAATCTTTTGAGTTTTTACAAGATACTTATCTGTCAGTCATGGTGGTTATGGTTCCCTTGTATCTGATTACGGCGGCCTTTGCAGGAGCAGGAGCTGTTGACACAGGGAATCAAAATTATCTGATGTACGCATTTCTGCAGTCTATTCAGTTTGTTGTCGGTGTGTATGTCCTTCTTGCTGGTGTTCGCCTTCTTCTTGGTGAAATAGTACCGGCCTTCCGCGGTATTGCGATGAAGTTAGTGCCAGATGCTATTCCCGCTTTGGACTGTCCGGTTTTCTTCCCCTATTCGCCAAATGCTGTTATTCTTGGTTTTATCACAACAACGATTGGTACCGTCATAGCCATGTTTGTGCTTCCGATATTTGGTCTCGCCATGATTCTTCCCGGAATGCTAACAAACTTTTTTGCCGGCGGTACAGCAGGTATATTTGGAAATGCTGTAGGTGGCCGCAGGGGAGCTATCATTGGGGGAATTGCCCACGGCTTCTTCATCACTCTTTTGCCTGCCCTACTAGTTACAGCATTTAGCTCCCTTGGTTTTGTGAATGCGACAGCTACCGATGTTGATACGGTTACAGCAGCTCTCTTGTACTACTGGCTATTAAGTCCGATTTTCAAAATGTTTTAACGCCCCTATCTGATATTAAAGGAACTGGGTTGAAGAGGTGATTATACGATGTTTAAACTGTTTAAAAAAAGTCAAAAAACTACCGAAAGTACGAAGGTTCAGTATTCAGAAGAAGAGCTAGAAAAATTTAATAAGGAGATTAATCAGCTATTAGCAGACCAAGAACAACATTTGGACGATGCTGACTATTTTGAAAAACTGGGGCTGCTCTATGATAAAGTTTCCAAGAAAGATGAGGCTATTGCTCACTTGGAAAAAAGCTTATCCATTAAGCTGACAATAGGGGAGGGCTATAAAAAACTCATGTCGCTCTATAACCAAAGGCGAAAAGAAGCTGCTATGGCCCACGATGATGAATTAATTGAATATTATATGAGTAAAATGGACGAAATGCGTAATATTGCCAAGAAAGTAACCCTAACAGCTAAGGAGGATTAAAAATGTATAAAACGTTAAAAGAGTTGACAGATTATGCTGATAAATTAAATATGACTGTAGGTGCATTTAATATGCATAACTTGGAAATGCTACCTGAAATGATCAGAGCCGCTAAAGAAACTGGCCTGCCTATTGTCATCCAAACTAGCGTAGATACAGCCAAATACATCGGCTATGATGTCATAGTCGCTGTTTGTAAGCAATTAGCAGCTAATAATCCGGTAGACGTGGCCTTACATCTGGATCATGCACGAGATTTTAAGGCTATTCAAGATGCGATAGCAGCTGGCTATTCCAGTGTTATGTTTGATGGTTCAAACCTTCCCTTTAAAGAGAATATCGCAAAAACTAAGGCGGTTGTTGACTATGCCCATGCCAGAGGTGTCTCTGTAGAAGGAGAATTGGGTACAATCGGAGGAACCGAAGAAGGTATCTCTGTTTCTGAAGACGACAAAGAATATACCAGACCTAGCGATGCTATAAAATTTGTGGCTGAGACGGGAGTAGATGCTTTGGCTGTAGGCATCGGGACCAATCATGGCCAGTTTAAATCAAAAACAAATGTAAAAGTTCCCCTGCTTCAAAAAATTCACGAATCTGTTGAGGTTCCGCTTGTTATCCATGGCGGTACGGGTGTCAAAGAGGAAGATTACGCTGAGCTCATTAATAATGGGATCCGTAAATTTAATGTCGGTACAGAATTGCTTGTTAACTGGACACAGACAGCCAAAGGTTATTTTGAAGCGACAGAGGTCAATAAATCGCTGCGTCATAATATCATTCCTTGTAATGAAAAGGTCAAGGAAATTGTAAAGCACAAGCTTCTGTTATTTATGAATGCTGATAGCCCTTTAAATCGAGGAAACAGTCATGGATAAATTCCTGATATTAATTGCAGGTCCCCCTGCTACAGGTAAAACCTATTTGGTCAAGAAGATTATGGAAATCCAACCTCAATTATACAAAATTACACCTGATGAATTAAAAGAAACTATTGCGGACAGTGTCGGTTTTAATAACTTAGAAGAGAAGGCACAGTTGGAACAAATCGTTTGGCAGTCTTTTTATCAGGCGATCGGTGCTTATATGATGGTTGGCCAAAAAATAATCCTTAGCGACTATCCATTTTCTGATAAGCAAAAGCCTCTCTTAGCTGACTTAGCCGCTAAATACGGTTATAATATCCTTACTGTAAGGCTGGTTGCCGATTTTGACCTTCTGTGGAGCCGCCGCTTTCAGCGTGATCGAGACTACAGCAGACACCTAAGTCATATCATGACTCACTATCACTATGGTGATGAGTTACTTCAGCGCGAATTAGCGGATAACCACATTACAAAAGATGAATTCCGAGATATCCTCAACAAAAGAGACTATAACCATTTTGAACTCGGTCAGGTAGTTGAATTTGATGTCAGTGACTTCGCAAAAGTTGATTACACTGATCTTTTGTCCTACCTTGTTAAACTATAATTTTAATTTACGGCCTCACTTTGGAAACCAAAACTATACGTCAGTGACACCAGTCTATCGGACAAAGTATTACTGCACTTTGGCCTCTTGTCTGTTTCTGATTTTCTTTGAAGTAGGAAATGCCGACTCTTTAACAAATAGAGGATGCTATCAGAGACTAAAAGTAGCCCCATTCGTTAAGATGGAGCTATTTTTTGGAGATAATTAATATTCTTTCATCGTATGTCGTTTTCCTGCTGCAATAGCGTCGCTTTCTTTCATTTGAACAACTCGACTTTGGTTCGTGTCGGCAGGCATATTATCCATTGAGTACCAGTAGACATCAGCTGTCCCATCGCGAGCCACATAGACTATTCTATCTTGTTCTTGGTTTGGTTGTTCTTCATCTAATATTTTAGGGTCTTCTTGTGCTGGTTCTGACTGCACACTGGAGGAACTCTCTTGGATTGATGACGGCTGCTCTTGCGCTGCTATAGCAGTTGCTGAAATTTTCCCTTTCAGAAGAACTTTTTGAGGTTGTGGAGTACTTCGCCGAGTGACTAGTTGAAGTTGAATCATTGCTAAAAGCATTAAAGGCGATAATAGCCAATAAAGCTGCTAATATGTAAGTGATTTTTTTCATAAAGCTCTTTCCTAATAAAATGTTAGTGTTTACGAAATTATTATACAAGTTCTTTTTAATAAAACAATAGATTTTTTAAAATTAACAGAAATATATAACTGAAACGTTACTAAAGAACGCAATTAATTAAAAGAGTATAAAAAGCCCCCTAGGTTTTATTCCTAGGGAGCCAGAACTCCATTATAGATGTCACTTTGCTTGCTTCCCATCTAGCTCTTTACCCAGTTTAATGATGTAATCTTTAAGATCCTCTTTAACTTGTGGGTGCTGTAAGGCATAATCAATAGAGGTCTTCATAAAACCAAACTTATCTCCCACATCATAGCGGTTACCCCTAAACTCACGCGCAAAGACACGCTGAGTCTTATTCAAGGTATCGATAGCATCGGTCAACTGAACCTCATTGCCTGCACCAGGCTCTTGGGTTTCTAGAATGCTGAAAATTTCTGGTGTCAGTAAGTAGCGTCCGATAATAGCTAAATCACTTGGAGCTTCATCCGGCTCTGGTTTTTCGACAAAGGTTTCTACCGAATAGAGACCTGCTTCTCCTTGTCCTTGTGGAGCAATCACACCGTAGGCAGATACTTCATCATGGGGAACAGGCATAACTGCAATAGTGGAGGCGTGAGTTTCTTGATAATCGTCGATAAGCTGTTTTGTTAGAGGAACTGCCTTATCGTCTGTAATATCCATAAGATCATCACCTAGCATGACGACGAAGGGCTCATTACCGACAAAAGCCTTGGCTTGAAGTACAGCATCGCCTAGTCCGCGCGGATGGCTCTGACGGATAAAGTGGAGGTTGATTGCTGTGGTATCATTGACCAATTTAAGCAAATCAGTTTTGCCCTTTTGTTCCAGATTGTATTCTAGCTCAAAATTGGAATCAAAGTGATCTTCAATTGACCGTTTAGCTTTACCGGTTACGACTAAAATCTCCTCAATTCCAGATTTCAAGGCTTCCTCAACAATGAATTGAATTGTTGGCTTATCGACAATCGGCAGCATTTCTTTAGCCAGAGCTTTTGTAGCTGGCAAAAAACGAGTTCCCAAGCCTGCAGCTGGGATAACAGCTTTTCTAACTTTAGTCATGTTTTTTGTTTCCTTCTTAGATACTCTTTACTATTTAATGTTGTCTTCCTGCCACTCATTTTCTGAGCGGAGTTCGTTGGACATCATGTTAAGGATGGATTCCTTAATATCTGCCCCCTCGTAGATAGCCTTGTAAATAGCTGTAGTGATAGGCATATAAACGCCCAGCTGCTGGGACAATTCATAGGCAACCTTAGTAGTTGAAATCCCTTCAATTACCATTCCCATATTTCGCTCGACATCTTCTAATTTTTCACCGCGCCCAAGAGCGTCCCCAGCTCGCCAATTGCGTGAATGAACAGAAGTTCCCGTGACAATGAGATCACCGACACCAGATAAGCCGCTGTAGGTCAGTGGATTGGCTCCCATCTTGACACCTAAGCGCGTGATTTCAGCCAGTCCGCGTGTAATGACAGCAGCTTTGGCGTTGTCGCCATAACCCATACCGTGTAGGGCTCCGGCCCCGACTGCAATAATATTTTTTAAAGCTCCGGCAGTTTCAACCCCGACCACATCTTGATTGGTATAGAGACGGAAGTAGCGATTGCTGAAAATCTCCTGTACATATCTAGCAGCATTGAGATCTTTTGAGGCTGCCGTAATAAGAGTCAGATCGCGAACGATTGTCTCTTCCGCATGACTGGGACCAGATACGACGACAATTTCACTGCGCAGTTCTGATGGGATTTCCTCTTCCAGAATCGTAGACAAACGTTCGTGCGTGCCTGGTTCAAGTCCCTTGGAAGCGTGCATGATAACCACCTTGTGATCCAGAAGTTCAGCGACTTGTTTTGCTACTAGGCGGGTAACCTTAGTCGGTACCACAAAGAGAATAGCATCAACAGCCTCTAAAGCCTCTTTTAAGTCCTTATAGGCTTTGATTCTTTCATCCAAGACTATATCTTTGAAGTAGAGGGTGTTCATATGTTTGGTATTAATTTCATCAATCTGTTCTGGGATATTGCCCCAAATGCGGACCTCATGCCCGTTGTCATTAAGAACCTGAGCAAGGGCAGTCCCCCATGATCCCGGCCCTAAAACAGCGACTTTTTGTTTTGTCATAATAGGTCTCCATATCATAATATCGCTCTCATTATATCATAAAATAAGGGAAAAAGAGTGGTTAAGCGCAAATAGAAAACTTGTTTTTAACCGCTGTCAGCCCGTGATATAAGGGGGCTGACAGCGATGAAGTAGCTAGTTTTTTATTTTCTATTGCGAATATAGTATAATAAGTGCTAGCAATTATTATGAGGTGAACCATGTCAAAAATTCGTGGCTTTGAACTTATCAGCCAATATACTGATGAAAAATTACTGCCCAAGCGAGCGACGACCCATGCAGCTGGTTATGATTTAAAAGTAGCGGAGACAGTAGAAATTCCGGCTGGTGCTATTGCTTTAGTGCCCACAGGAGTCAAGGCCTATATGCAGCCGGGAGAAGTCCTCTATCTTTATGATCGCTCTTCTAATCCGCGTAAAAAGGGCTTGGTGCTCATCAATTCAGTTGGTGTTATCGATGGCGATTACTATAACAACCCTAATAATGAAGGGCATATCTTTGCTCAAATGCAAAATATCAGTGATCAACCAGTAACCCTCGAAATCGGCGAGCGTATTGTCCAAGCCGTCTTTGCCCCTTTCTTGATTGCTGATGGCGATCAAGCTGATGGTGTACGAACAGGAGGCTTCGGTTCGACAGGTCAGTGAACTTTTGTCATGATAAACTAGATTTATCTGGTGCATAGCGATAACCATCTGAATTGATATGAAATAAAGATGGTACAAGAAAAAGGAGATCTACCATAGCAAAGAAAAAATCAAGTTTCGTCTGTCAGGAGTGTGGCTATAACTCTCCTAAATATTTAGGACGCTGCCCTAATTGTGGCAGCTGGTCCTCTTTTGTGGAAGAGGTTGAGGCTCCAGAAGTTAAGAACGCTAGAGTCAGTTTAACAGGCGAAAAAACAAAACCGACCAAGTTAAAAGATGTCTCTTCTATTGATTATGCCAGAATCAAGACGAGTATGGGAGAGTTTAACCGAGTTCTTGGTGGCGGTGTGGTGCCCGGCAGTCTGGTTCTTATCGGTGGGGATCCCGGTATCGGGAAATCGACTCTCTTGCTGCAGGTCTCGACTCAGTTGGCCAATAAGGGAACGGTACTCTATGTTTCTGGGGAAGAATCGGCCGAGCAAATCAAGCTGCGCAGTGAGCGCCTAGGCCATATTGACAATGAATTTTACATCTACGCTGAAACTAATATGCAACATATTCGCTCTGAAATCGAGCGTCTGAAGCCAGATTTTCTGATTATCGACTCTATCCAGACGGTTATGAGTCCTGAAATTACCAGTGTTCAAGGTTCTGTTTCTCAGGTGCGGGAGGTGACAGCTGAGCTTATGCAGCTGGCCAAGAGCAATAATATCGCCACCTTTATCGTGGGTCATGTGACCAAGGAAGGAACTCTGGCTGGTCCGCGGATGCTGGAACACATGGTCGATACAGTTCTCTATTTTGAAGGGGAGCGCCACCATACCTTTCGGATTTTACGGGCGGTGAAAAACCGCTTTGGCTCCACCAATGAGATTGGTATTTTTGAAATGCAGACGGGTGGCCTGGTCGAAGTCCTCAACCCTAGTCAGCTCTTCTTGGAAGAGCGCTTGGACGGGGCGACAGGCTCGGCTATTGTCGTCACCATGGAAGGGACACGCCCGATTTTAGCTGAGGTTCAAGCCTTAGTCACACCGACGGTTTTTGGCAATGCCAAGCGGACAACGACTGGTTTAGATTTCAATAGGGTCAGTTTAATCATGGCTGTTTTGGAGAAGCGCTGTGGTCTCCTCCTGCAAAATCAAGATGCCTATCTCAAGTCAGCTGGTGGGGTCAAGCTGGACGAGCCAGCCATTGATCTGGCGGTGGCAGTCGCTATTGCCTCCTCCTACAAGGAAGCACCGACCAATGCTCAGGATGCCTTCATCGGTGAAATCGGTCTGACAGGAGAAATTCGCCGTGTCAATCGAATTGAGCAGCGCATCAATGAGGCTGCCAAGCTTGGATTCACCAAAGTTTACGTTCCTAAAAATGCACTCCATGATGTCACAACTCCTAAAACGATAGAAGTTATCGGTGTATCAACTGTTGGAGAAGTTCTACAGAAAGTTTTTAAATAGATGAAACAACTAGACGACAAGGATATTGTCTACGGTGTACATGCCGTAACGGAAAGCCTGCAGGCTAACACTGGTAATAAACTCTACATTCAAGATGATCTGCGTGGCAAAAATGTGGATAAAATTAAAGACCTAGCAGCTGAGAAAAAGGTCTCTGTCTCTTGGATGCCCAAGAAAAGTTTAAATGAGATGACAGGCGGGGCGGTTCATCAAGGATTTGTCCTGCGTGTGTCTGAATTCGCCTATACTGACTTAGCTGATATTTTAAAGAAAGCAGATCAGCAGGACAATCCCCTTATCCTTATCTTGGATGGACTTAACGACCCTCATAATTTTGGTTCTATCCTGCGGACAGCTGATGCAACCAATGTGACCGGCATCATCATTCCCAAACATCGGGCGGTTGGTGTCACTCCGGTTGTTGCCAAGACCTCGACGGGCGCAGCTGAACATGTTCCTGTTGCTCGTGTGACCAATCTCAGTCAAACTATTGATCAGCTTAAAGGGCAAGGGTTTTGGGTTTTTGGCACCGACATGGATGGAACGCCTGCCCACAGATGGAATACAGTTGGCAAGCTAGCCTTGATTATCGGCAATGAAGGCAGGGGTATCTCTGCTAATATTAAGAAGCAGGTAGACGAGATGGTTACCATCCCTATGACAGGCCATGTCCAAAGTCTGAATGCCAGCGTGGCTGCAGCCATTCTCATGTATGAGGTCTTCAGAAATAAATTATGATCAAAAGAGATTGTCAGCAGATATTAGAGGTCAGTCGAAGGATTAGATCAATTGATGGATGATGGTAAAGTTATCATGGAATTTTGTTTTGGTTTATTTTATCTACTTTGCTAATATCGCTTACCGACTTTAATAAGGAGGTGCTATGGTCAGAAGAAAAATTTTAATGGTTGATGGCTACAATATGATTGCCTTTTGGCAGGAGACGCGACAGCTCTTTAAAACCAACCAATTGGATGCCGCTAGAAATATCCTTCTGAGTAAACTTAGCCATTATGCCAGTTTTGAAGCTATTGAAATTATCTGTGTTTTTGATGCCCAATATGTTCCAGGCAGCCGACAACGCTATGATGATTATCAATTGACCGTTGTTTTTACTCAGGAAGATGAGACAGCTGATTCCTATATTGAGCGGACAGCTGCTGAACTTAATACACGACTTAATCTTGTTGAAGTCGCGACCAGTGACCTCAATGAACAGTGGACAATTTTCTCACAAGGAGCCCTACGGGTTTCGGCGCGCGAATTAGAAGAGCGAGTCAATATTGTCAAATCAAACCTAGACCAGCTGTCCAAAGATATTGAATTGTATACCCCCCGCCTAGGATCCTTTGACGAAAAGCAGTTGGACCAACTTCAAGGCCTCCTAGACGATTTATAACGCATTCAGGTGGGCAAGTCCTTCCTTTTTTGATATAATAATTCACGTTATATTTTTAGGGAGATGGCAATGACGTTTAAGATTATTACAGATTCGACAGCTGATTTAAATGAAGACTGGGCTAACCAGCAGGATATTGACATTCTAGGGTTAACAATTACCCTAGACGGCAAGGACTATCCAACAGTTGGTACTGACCGCATAACCAGTGACGTTTTACTGGAGTCTATGCAAAATGGCGGTCAGCCGACGACTAGTCAGGTCAATGTTGGTCAATTTGAAGCCGCTTTTCGCAAATACGCTGAAGAGAAGCAGTCAGTTCTTTATTTAGCATTCTCATCTCTTTTTTCTGGGACTTATCAGAGTAGCTTGATAGCACGTGATTTAGTTTTAGAAGATTATCCAGATGCGTGTATTGAAATTGTTGATACGAGAGCTGCAGCCGGTGGAGAAGGCTATCTTTCTATCCTTGCAGCTCAAATGCGGGACCAAGGGGCTAGCCTTGAGGAGGTCAAGGCCGCAGTCTCTCATATTATTCCGCGGCTCCGGACTTACTTTCTTGTCGATGACCTCTACCATCTCATGCGTGGCGGCCGTCTGTCTAAGAGTTCTGCGCTCCTTGGCAGTCTCGTAAATATTAAACCCCTCCTATGGTTGGACGCTGAAGGGAAGCTAGTACCTCTGGCCAAGTTGCGTGGCCGTAAAAAGGGAATGAAGGAAATGGTCAACCGGGCGCTTCAAGATGTTGAAACCAATACCGCTATTGTTGCCTACGCTAATGACGAAGCAGGAGCTGAGTCCCTTAAAGCACAGTTATTAGAAAGTCCATCGATTTCTGAAGTACTTATGATGCCGCTGGGGCCAGTCATCTCGGCCCATGTTGGCCCGAATACCTTAGCCATCTTTACGATCGGCCATGAGCCTCGCTAGGCGGATCAGTACAGGAAACTTTTTCGCTGACGAAATGCCTTAGCCTGATTTGTAAACGGTGAACTTTAATCATAAAAAAACTTCAAGTTCTTGAACTACAATGCTCAGGAGCTTATTTTTTCTTTTTACGAACATGACCTTGTAGAATTACTCTTGTTATGTTATCATGGTACAAAATTTAAGTAAAAATTTTAACGGAGATTTAAGAAAGAAAAGAATGTTATGGTAAATGTAAAAACTGCGCAAGACTATTGGATTAGTTTGGAATGCTGGTCTTTACTGGAATCTTAACATGAGGGCTGGGTTGCTGCTGGTCTTAATGAAGATTTGGCTGGCTGCTCTAATTGATGTCATTATCCTCATCAATTTCCGTATCTTAATCTATGTCATGCTTGCTCATAAAACTATTCACTCAGACGAAAACTCACTGCAAAATGGAGATACTATGAAAATATTTTTAGAAAAACTCAAATGGATTGGTCTTGCTCTTGGCCTCTTTCTGGCCGAGCAGGCAGGAGTATTTGTTATTAGTTTTGCGGCTGTTGTTAAAACAATAGCAAAACATGGTCGACAAGCCGATCCCAGTCATCTTTTACCGGCTGGCCCAATTGGTGTTGGTCTAGCTGTCTTAGTGGAGTTAGGAGCTCTAGCCCTGGCCGTTTGGCTCCTTTATAGGTGGGATTTTATTAAGAAGAAAGGGTTGAACTGGAAAATCTTAGTTTTTGGTCTTATTCTTGCTTATGCTTTAGTGCTAGGGATTGAGCAGGTAGCTAGTTTTATCATGCAGCTGGAAGATAAGACCAATACATCTAACCAACAGGCTGTGGAAAGTATGCTGTCCTACGTTCCAGCTTTCTTTATGATTATTGCGGTGGCTATCACAGCACCAGTTATTGAAGAATTAATTTTTCGTGGCTTTATTCAGCAAAAGCTCTTTCGCAATCCTTGGCTTAGCTATCTCTTTGGTAGTCTAGCATTTGGTTTGGCGCATACCCCTGATTCTTGGGGAGCAGCACTGGCTTACATTGGTATGGGAGCTGTTATAGGCTTCTTTGCCTTTAAATATAAACGGCTAGAGTATGGTATTGCCCTGCACATCCTCAATAATTTTATTTCTGTTTTAATCATGTACCAAATGATTAGCCTGCCTTGGTAGGTCAAGTTAGTAATTAAAATCGGCGGTTGGATTACCTATGGGAGGTAAGGGCTTGGTCTTTGGTTTTGTAGCGATGCAATCCAAGCGGGTTGAATATAGCATCGCTATCCACATATTTATGAATGCCTACGCTTCCTTCATCATGATTTTGATAACCTTAGGTCAATAAGGCTTAAAGAAATAAGGTGAAAGGCGTACGTCCGACTGAGCGGGCTAGATGTAATTGATAACCAGCACAATCCTAGACTCTATCGCATTGATATTTTCCTATTCATTCCAATCTTTACCATATGCTGACCTGATGGTAGGATTTTTATAGAAATACTAAAACTCCTCAGAAATCAATATTTCTGAGGAGTTTTGCTAGAAAATTAAAATAGACAAAGCGAGTCTTAGTTAAATTTGCTGTCCCTGACTAAGATTCTGTGTACTGGCTAGGACAGTTTGTGTAACAATACTCATGGCTTGATCCTTAGGCAAGCTATGCTTGACCCCAGCCAGAGCTGTGAAAGTATCAAAATTCTTCTCAGCAATTTCAAAGGTAGATCCGAAACTATCGGTGATGTTTTTTGCTAAGTCCCAGACTTGCTCATTCACATGCTGATTGGCGCAGATGGCCGTGGTACTTTGCAAAATCTGAGCATTAATATTAGGCATAATCCGAATCGGAGGCAGGCTAGGGTCGGTTAGCTCAGCCAAACGCTTTAGGTTGCTTCCAGCTGCCATGGATATGATGGGTTGGTGAAAGTCCAAGGGTGCCAGAACAGTTGGCAAGACCTGAGGATAGATTCCTAAGATGATGAGGTCAGCCTCCGCAACTAGATCTGTTTGATTTGGCAAGGCTAGGACGCCTAATTGTTCAGCTTGACGGGCTGTTTTTTTTGCGAGTTCCGTCCGGCCACTAAAATATCAAAGTCTGTTTTCTCTAGGCCCTTGATGATGGCTGTTGCCATCTTTCCAAGGCCGATAAATCCAATCGCAGCCCGCAGACTAACACCAGTTGCGTTAGTAAAGTCCCTTTCCTGAATAGTTTTTGATCAGATCAACTGTTGAGCGATCCAACTTTTTGATAATAGCTTGCAAGAAAGCCTGTGCTTGGTAAAAATCATCTATATTGTAGAGAGTTTGGTGGGAGTGGATGTAGCGAGCACAAACACCAATGGTAGTTGAAGGCACTCCGCTATTTTGCAGGTGGGCAGCTCCAGCATCAGTGCCACCTTTGGCTGCATAGTATTGGTACTTAATACCAGCCTCCTCGGCAGTCGTTAAGAGAAAATCACGCATGTTTCGCAGCATGATATGTCCGGGGTCATAAAAACGAATCAAGGTACCATCGCCGATTTTACCTTGGTCCCCATAAACATCGCCTGCAGGTGAGCAATCAACGGCAAAAAAGAGCTCAGGGTCAAACTTGGTCGTTGAAACATGGGCTCCGCGCAGGCCAACTTCCTCTTGAACATTGGCGCCAGCAATCAGGGTATTGTCCAGCTGGCTTACTTTCAGACTGTTTAAGAGCTCAGTTACCATGAGAATTCCATAGCGATTATCCCAAGCCTTGCTGATGATGTTTTTCCGATTAGCTGTCAGGATCGCTTGACTGTCTGGCACAATGATGTCACCAGGAGTAATGCCAAAGCTGTAAGCTTCACTTTTGTCACTAAAACCCCCGTCAAAGATAATATCAGCAACCGCTGGCAGGCTAGTTTGACCATTTTGTCCCCGCAAGAAATGTGGCGGAACGGATCCCGAAATAATGGGCAGATTCTGACCCGAGCGCGTGATTAAAGTAAAACGCTGCGAGGAGAGAACCAGTGGATTCCATCCTCCTATGGCAACAGCCCTCAGAGTACCATCTTCCTTAATGTCACTGACCATAAAGCCGACCTCGTCCATGTGGGCAGCCACCATGATACGGGGAGCCTCAGCCCTTGTACTTTCTTTAATTCCAAAGAGTCCCCCCAGCCCGTCGGTTTCAATGCTGTCAACATGAGGTTCAATAGCCCGACGCAGATAATCTCGTACCTGAAACTCATGTCCTGCGATACCTTTAAGCGCTGTCACTTCTTGAATTTTTGTAAATAAGTCTGTCATTGCGTCCTCACTTTCTTAGTCCTATTTTAGCATAAAGCTGGTCGGATAGCTGTCCTTGCCCGATTCTGCCTGTCGCCAAAGGCCTTCATTTATGATAAAATGAAAGGCATGAAACATAAGAAATTACTGCTAACAACAGGTCTGATAGGTCTAGCGGGTTTAGCGGCTCTGAGCTATGGTCTGAAACAAAAAATGGCTGACCGTAAGCAGACAAGCATTTTAGCTGAGATCAGAGCTTATTTTAGTCAGATGGGGGATGTTCAAGTCCTCTATATCAAGGATTATGAGACACAAGGTGCCAGTTTATCGGGTGGTCTGGTCTTTGAAGATGGCCGCGTCCTTGATTTTATCTATGATGACGGCCATATTTCCTACAGCGAGGGTCAAGAAAATGCTTAAACCAGAAACTTACGAAGAATTAGCTGCTTATTTAGAACAAGACGGCCGTTTTGTCTTCTTATTCACAGCTGACTGGTGTCCGGACTGCCAGTTTCTCTATCCTTTTTTGGATGAGCTAGAAGCCGATAATCCCCATGTTACCTTTGTTCAAGTAGACCGCGATGCCTTTATGCCCCTAGCCCAAAAGTGGGATATCTTTGGGATTCCTAGTTTGATTGTCATTGAAAATGGTCAGGAAATCGGACGCCTAGTCAATAAACTCAGAAAAACCAAAGAGGAAATCAATCAGTTTTTAGCCAGTTTCAAGTGAGGGAAAAGAAGAAATATGATTTATGCCTATAATAAAGAACAAGTCGGCGATGTTTTGATGGTGATCTTGCAAGACACTAAGGATGTTAAACGTGAGGTTGAGCGCAAGGGAAAAGTGGCGCGTGTCTTTGAGACGGCAACTAATAAGACCCTAGCTTGGAATATTTTTGAAGCTTCTAGCCTCATTCAACTTGATGCAAATGGTCAAGTTTTTCCATCAGCTACTGATTTAGAAGTCTTAAACAATGAGTTGAAAAAAGAAGGGTTCACGGCAGCTCTCGAAGTGACTCCTAGCCCAGTTTTTGTTGTAGGGCAAATCAAGGAAATGGAAGCTCATCCGGACAGTGACCATCTCAACATCTGTCAAGTACAGATTGCGCCTGACCAAACTGTTCAAATCGTAGCGGGTGCCCCCAATGCAGCGGTCGGTCTTAAAACGATCGTAGCCCTTCCAGGCGCCATGATGCCAAGCGGTAGCCTTATCTTCTCAGGCAAGCTCCGTGGTGTTGAGAGCTACGGCATGATGTGCGCTCCGCGGGAATTAGCCTTGCCAAACGCTCCGCAAAAGCGTGGAATTATTGAATTGGATGAGAATGCTTCTATCGGTGAGCGTTTTGACCCGATGAAACATTGGAAAGGGTAAGGTCAAATATTAGATTGAAAAAGGAGACCTCAATTGCTGGAATATAAAAAACAGCTCGAGGTCTTTTTATATTTAGGCTTAATGTCAATTTAGTAATGCTATATCTTAACATTCAGAGAGGACAAGGGTTTGTCCTCTCTATTTGTATGTTCAAAATAAAAAGTATCTTAGCTTTAAACTTCTTGGATGATCTAAAACTAAAGGTCTTTGTATTTTTGGATTTTTACTTTGATAGGTTAAATAGAAAAAATATGATTCAATTAGCGATAAAAAATAAAAAAATACGATAAAAAATAAAAAAATATGAAAAAATATGTTGAAATCGCTTTCTTTTAGTGCTAAAATATAGGCGAAGTTAATAAATAGGAGGAAAGATATGAAATTAGCGACAAGGATTAATTCCTATCTGAGAATTGATGGTTATAATTTGGAAAAAACCTTTTCAGACTTTGAAACTGCTGGTCTAGGTTATGTTGATCTCAATTATCCAGAGCATACTAAGGGGATTTCGTCTGAAGAAATGAAGAAACTTTTAGACAAGCATAACCTTATTTTGAATGGACTGGCGCTTAGGTTCCGGGGTGATTTTATTAATGGTGAACTAGGCAACGCAGATCCTGCTGTTGCAGCTAAGGCACGCCAGTTGTGTAAGGATGCAGCCGATTATTGCCGAGCAATAGGCGGAGAGGTTATCACTATTTGGTTGGGGTTTGATGGGTTCGACTACAGCTTTCAAATCAACTATCACAAGGTTTGGAATCAGTTAGTAAAGGCTTATCAAGAAATTTGTGATTACGCTCCAGATTTGAAAATCAGCATTGAATATAAACCCTATGAAGAAAGAGCTTACGCTTTTGTCGACAGCATGGGAATAACGGGAATGCTGCTAAGCGAAGTGAATCGTGAGAATATCGGTGTTACTCTGGATTACTGCCATATGCTTATGAAACATGAAAATCCAGCTTTTGCCGCAGATGTTTTTGGCAGTCGGGGGCAGCTGTATGGTATCCATGCAAATGATGGCTATGGTGTTGCTGATGACGGCCTGATGATTGGAACAGCATCCCCCTTTAAAACCTTGGAACTTTTGTACTACCTGAAAAAGCATGATTATCAGGGAGTCGTCTATTTTGACACTTTCCCAGTTATTGAACCTGCTGTAGAAGAGGCAGAAAGAAATGTTGCCATGATTACCTATATGGATCAGTTAATTGACACAGTCGGAATGGACCATATCCAAGATATTATTGATAAAAACGATGCTATTGCAGCTAATAAATTAATGTTAACTTTCTTAAAAGGAAATAAAGACTAGGGAGGTGATTACCTATGGCGGATTACAAAGCAACTGCAAAAGGGATTTTAGAGCATATTGGTGGACCAGAAAATATCTCTAATATGACTCACTGTGCTACACGGTTACGTTTAAACTTGAAAGATCCATCTAAGGCAGATGATGCTGCTGTTAAAGCTGTAGATGGTGTTGTGGATGTTGTCAACAGAGCCGGACAGTATCAGATATTAATTGGTACAGAAGTCCCCCATGTTTATGACGAATTTGAGATACTCGTAAAAGGCAATACAGAGAATTCTTTGGAAGAATCATCAGGTCAAGGTGGCAGTATTATCAGTAAGATTTTTTCTGCTATATCAGGAATTTTTGCACCCTTACTGCCGGCTTTAGCTGGATCAGGAATTTTACGCGGCCTACTTATTTTAAGTGTCCAATTGGGCTGGATTAGTGATAAAAGCGGTACCTATAGCATTTTGTTTGCTGCCTCTATGGCTGTTTTCTACTTTCTTCCGGTTTTACTCGCCTTTTCTTCTGCACGGCGTTTCGGAGCCAGTCCCTACGTTTCAGCCTTAATTGGAGCTGCTTTATTGCATCCTGACTTTTTATCTTTGCTAGGAAAGACAGGTAATGGTGCTACGACAAGTTTTTTTGGAATTCCAGTTGTCTTGATGAATTACAACTCAACGGTTGTTCCTATTATACTTGCGATTTGGGCTTACTCTTACCTCTATAAGTGGTTAGACAAGCATATTCCAGAAACACTTAAGCTTGTTCTGATTCCTTTGGTGTCTCTAGCTATTATGGTGCCCTTAACCGTTATTGTTATTGGTCCGATTGGCGTATACAGTGGTGAAGGAATTGCTAATGTTGTTAATTGGTTAATTGAACGCAGTGGTGTACTGACAGGTATCCTTGTTGGCGGTGGCTGGAGCGTCTTGGTCAGCTTTGGTATCCACTGGGCAGTCAACCCTATTATGATTAATAATATTTCTCAAAATGGCTATGATTATATCTGTCCTCTGACCTTTGCCTGTAACTTTGCTGTTATTGGAACGGCCTTTGGAGTTTGGCTCAAGGCAAGGAATAAAAACCTTAAAAATTTTGCGATGACAGGCGTCATTACCATTGCATTATCAGCAATTATTGAGCCTACCCTATTTGGTATGCTTGTAAAAAACAAAAAACTGTTTTTGGCACAAATTATTGCAGGTGCAGCTGGCGGAGCTTATCTAGGTTTGACTAAAGTTGTTACCAACGCTTTTGTGTTCGGCAGTGTAACAACCTTTCCGGCATTTATCGAAAGCAATGCCAATGTTATTAATGGTGTTATCGGTCTAGGGATTTCTGTTCTTGTTGGTGCCGTTCTTGGCTTTGTTTTCACAAGTAGAGATGACCAGCTAGCTTAGACGACTGCATGAAATAATTTTCTGAATATGGTATCATTATTACCAAAATAAAGGTAGATAATAAGATGATTCCATACGAAAGACAACAAAAAATATTAAGCTTGTTAAAGGATACTGAATTAGTCAAATTTGATGAGATTCAATCCGTATTTCCACACGTTTCTTCCTCAACACTGCGGCGCGATTTAAAAGAGCTTGAAAAGAACAATAAAATTGAATATTTATCAGGCGGTGCTATTAAATTAATGTCAACTGTGGGAGAGATTCCAATCACAATGCGCAATACGCTTCATGGTGATAAAAAAGATAAAATCGCTAACCTAGCGGCTAAACGAATTCACGATGGCGATGTTATCTATCTCGATTCTGGCTCGACATGCTCAGTATTGTTTAGAAAAATTCTAAATAAGAGGATTACAATCTACACGACCAATACTGATTTATTCGCACTTGCTGACAGTGTTGTAGCGGAAGTTATTATCTTAGGAGGTCAATTTAATCCTATAAACTCCTCAGTAAGTGGTGCATTAACTGAAACGAACCTGAGGAGTATCTATTTCGGTAAATCTTTTTTAGGGGTTAATGGTGTTGATGAAAAATTTGGGGTAACAACTCCGACACTTGTCGAAGCGACTAAAAAGAAGATAGTACGGGAACATTCCGATGAAGTTTATCTCCTGTGTGATAGCACTAAATTTCATAATTTATCCAATGTCAAGGCCTTTGATCTAAAGGATGTCACGGTCATATCAGATCGCTGGGATGACAGCCTTGGGAAGGTTACCTCTATGATAGCAGCTGATTGATGTTATTAATTAGTGATAAGTAAGGTTCTGTATCCGTTTCTTCTGGAAAATCAAATGCTAGATATTGAGACGTCAGGAGACAAAATCGCCATTGTTTATTTTTAGCGGGCGAGCTAGTAAAGAAGCAAGGCAGCCTGCCTATAGCGGCTGCCTTTAGTTAGTGGGATACTTGGCCGCTTTCTAAGCCTAGGCGGTAACTCAAAGTGGTTCCTTTTTGGACCGCTTGATCCCTTTAAGTTGTTACCTTGCCTAGTCTGATAGGATCTTCTTTGAATGTAAGAGATTGTGCTTTATAAATGTGGACTGCCTTCGGATCTAAAGTTTTTAGAGATTGTGCTGTATCTGTAGCGATTTTCTTAATTTTTGTCGTATCGTTTAACTGCTTAATTGTCCTATGGAGGAGGATGTTATGACGACATTATTGTGTCCCAGCATGATGTGCGCAGATTTCGGCCATTTACAAAAAGAAGTTGAAAACCTGAATCGTGCTGATGTGGATATCTATCACTGTGATATTATGGACGGTGAATTTGTTCCTAATATAACCATGGGAATTAATGATATTAAAGCCATTAGAAAATACACCGATAAATTAATTGACTGTCACTTAATGATTGAAAAACCTGGAAATAAAGTGGATTGGTTTATTGATGCAGGTGTAGATTTGATCTATATTCACCCAGAAAGTGAACGTTACGTAGTGAAAACACTCAGCCATATCAAGGATAGTGGAAAATTAACTGGCCTAGCGCTAAATCCCGATACAAGTGTTGAAACAGTCGGTGAAATGCTAGAATTAGTTGACTACCTGCTGGTTATGACAGTTAATCCAGGATTTGCAGGCCAGAAATTTATTGATTTTACTAAGAAAAAGATAAAAAGGCTGGTTGATTTAAAATCAGACTACCATTATAAGATTATGATTGATGGTGCTTGTAGTCCAGCTATTATCGAAGAATTAAGTGCCCTTGGAGCCGATGGGTTCATCTTAGGCACCAGCGCCTTATTTGGCAAAGAAAAACCTTACGCAGAGATAGTAAAGGAATTACACAAGTTATGAAAATTGGTATTGGAAATGATCATGTTGCTGTAGAATATAAGCAGGCTCTTAAGGCATATATTGAAGATAAGTATGGCTATGAAGTTGTCAACTATGGGACAGACAGTACAGAGCGATTTCATTATCCCGAATCCGGGAAAGCTGTGGCTGAAGCAGTAGCTTCCAATAAGATCGATAAGGGAATTCTAATTTGCGGTACTGGTGTTGGCATTGGTATTTCGGCAAACAAAATCAAAGGCATTCGCTGTGTCATTTGCAGCGATCCTTATTCAGCTAAATTGTCCCGCCAGCATAATGATACGAACGTTTTGGCTTTTGGCTCCCGCGTAGTCGGATTAGAAGTAGCGAAGATGATTGTGGATGAATGGCTCACGGCAGAGTATGAAGGTGGACGTCATCAAGTGAGGTTGGATATGATTTCTGATATTGAAAATCAGGGAAATATAGATTAAGAGTAATCTACAAAAGTATTTAAATTTTTTTCGGTTTCTATTATTTTTTCATCTCTTTTACGAATAAATAAGGTGAGGAGGTGAAATGATGTATAATAAAGTCATTCTTATCGGCCGCTTAGTTGCTGCCCCCGAGATGATTAAAACATCCTCGGATAAATCAGTTACCCATGTGACTTTGGCTGTTAACCGACGTTTCAAGTCGCAAGACGGTGAGCGTCAGGCGGATTTTATCAATATCGTCTTATGGGGAAAACTAGCTGAGACGCTGGTTTCCTACGCCAACAAGGGTAGTTTGCTGTCTCTTGATGGTGAGATACGCACACGCCGTTACGATAAAGATGGTCAAACTCGCTATGTAACTGAGGTTCTAGCCCAGTCTTTCCAGCTTCTAGAAAGTCGGGCTCAGCGTGCCGTACGTGAAAATAATACGGCTAGTGACTTAGCGGATCTTGTCCTTGAGGAAGAAGAGCTTCCCTTTTAGGTCTGACGTATCCTTATCCTAATACTCAAAGAGTATCAAACAACTTTCACATCCATATAACTCCAGGGTCTGAAGTAAAACTCCTGCTTCAGGCCTTTTTTGCCTTGGTAAGGAAGAATCTCAAACAAGAAAATGTTATAATAGGAATGATATTAAGAATGCAAACGGATAAAAAACAAAATGGGAGGTCAGCTCATGAAAATTATCTTCAGTGATATTGATGGAACGTTACTTAACCAATATCATGCTGTAACGCCGGCTACACAGGAAGCTATCAGAGCTTGTGTTGCTAAGGGGCTTTATTTTGTACCAGTATCGGCCCGTATGCCAGAAGCTATTCGCCCTATTATGGCAACAATTGGGGTTAATAGCCCCTTGATCGCTTACAATGGAGCTTTACTTCAGACTGAAGATGGTAGGACTATTGCGTCCAAATCTCTTCCTATGGCAGAGGCGATTGCTATTGCTCAAACGATTGAAAATATGGCTAAGGACTTAGCTTGGAATATTTATTCTTATCAGGATTGGTTCTCCTCTTATCAAGCACACGATTTAGTCGAAAACGAAGAAGTTGTGGTTGGGCTTAAATCGCAAGCAAGCCGGCTTTCTGAACTTACCCATATTCAGGAAGCTCATAAGGTCTTGGTCATGTGCCCGCCAGAAAAAACCGATGCTGTGTTACAAGAACTTAAAAACTCCTATCCCAGCTTATCGATTGCCAAATCTCTGCCCCATTTGATTGAAGTTATGGCAGCTGGTATTGATAAGGGACAGGCAATCACGGCTCTTTGTGCCTACTATCAAGTCCCTAAAGCTGAAACGATGGCCTTTGGTGACAATTATAATGATTTGGAAATGCTAGAAACAGTGGGTCAAGGAGTTGTTATGGGGAATGCTCCTGAGCCTTTGCAAAAGCGTATAGGCAGAGTGACATTGGATCATAACCATGATGGTATTGCTAAAGTTTTAAGAGAAGAAATACTGTAGGTGATGGTTTGAAAAAACGCAAGTTTGTTATGGGAAACTTTCTGTTAGCCTGTATTATTATAGCTATTTCCTATGCCTACTATCAGTACCAGCCAGCTGTTCAGGGGCAAAAAAGGATTGGGGTCACCTTTATGACCATGAACAACAGTTTTTACAGCTATCTCAATTCGCAGATAAAAAAAGTAACCGATGAAAAGGGTGATGTCCTGCTCCTTAGAAATCCTGTATTAAGCAGCGATAAGCAGGCTGAACAGGTGAGAAAATTTGTCCAACAAGATGTCGATGCGCTTATTATCAATCCCGTTAATGGTAATGATAAGCAACTGTTATCGGCTGTAAAACAAGCCAAACGCTCGGGTATTAAAGTAGTGGTAGTCGACAGTCAGCTAGCTGATGATTTGGCTGATACCACTGTGGTATCAGATAACTATCAAGCCGGTGTCATACTAGGCAAACGCTTAATGGTCAGTCAGTCATCGGCTAATATTTACCTCCTGGCTCATGAGGGGACCTATTCAGCAGATGAAAGGCTTCAGGGCTTTAAGGACACTATATCAGGCCGCAAGGATTACCATATTGTCGGAGATGCCAATGCTCAAGGTCAGACGGAGCTAGCTATGCCTCTGACTGCCAAGGCCTTAACGGAGAATCCTCAAATTGACACAATCATGGCGATCAATGATCGCAGTGCTATCGGTGCACTGGCTGCTCAGGAGAACCTCAAACTTTCTCAGTCCAAAATGATCTACAGTGTTGATGGCTCTCCCGATGTTAAATCTCTGATTGCTAGAGGAGACAGCCATTTAGTCAGTGTAGCCCAATTTCCAACCCAAATGGCTGATAAGAGTATTGACGCTGTTTATCAGCTTTTAGAGGGAGATGAGGTCAAAAAAAGGATTACCATTCCTGTAAAGCTGGTGGATAAAGACAACATAGCTGATTATAATTTGACGGGGTGGGAATAATGACGAGTCAACGTGTCATAACATTAGCGCGCTACAGTCTTGTTGTACTCAATTTTTTTGCAATTTGGAACATTGGTATGACCTACCTTTTGACGAGTAAATACATTGTAGCCCACCATTTGAGCCAATCCTTGTTAGAAAACTTAGAAATAGTGCCCCAACCTCCTAGTATCGTCTTCTTTCTTTCTCTAGGGCTCTACCTGTGCTTAGTGGGGGTTATCTATTTCAGAGAGCGCCAAGGACAGGCTAATTTCAATTTAGCAGCTGGATTGATTCTGCTAGAGTTTTTAGTGATGCTAGCAGTTTTCAAGACTCTCCAATATTCTTATAATGGTATTTTTCTGCTAGTGTTTTTAGATATCTTTTTTAGCTTAGACTATACCGTTTTGCAGCGCAAGCGCAGCTGGGCAGCAGTGCTGTTTATGAGTTCGCTTATGCTTCTCATCTCTGATCCAGATGTCTTATCCAGTATTATCAAGATTCCTTCTTTGGACACCTACTTAGAATTTTATTCGGAACAGACACAATTTGGTTTTAAGCTAGTCAAAAACCTTCTCTATTCCTTTAATCTTGTTGCTTTTTTCGGTTCTTTTATTTTTTACATTGTTATTAGTGCCAAGGAACGTCAGGAAATGCAGGAAAAACTGCAGGAAATTGCTAAAATTAATGAGGATCTGAATGCCTACGCAGATCTAACGGAAAAAATTACCGAAGATCGTGAACGCAAGCGGATTTCACGCGAAATCCATGATACCTTAGGTCATGCTTTGACAGGAATTTCGTCGGGAATGGACGCTGTCTCGGTGCTGATTGATTTGAACCCTGATAAGGCTAAGGAACAAGTCGATAAGATGTCTCTAGTCGTGCGCAATAGTATTCAGGATGTCCGTCGCTCTCTTGATAAACTTCGACCGGGGGCTTTGGAAGGTCATACACTGAAAGAAGCACTCAAAAATATGCTGTTGGAGTACCAAAGTTTATCCTCTTTGCAGATTGATTTTGTCTACGACTGGGGAGATGTTGACTTAGACGTCACAACCGAGGACATTATCTTTCGAGCTATTCAGGAGTCGGTTACCAATTCTTTGCGCCACGGTCATGCCAGCATAGTCACTATTCGATGTTATCAGGATGATACCTCTTACCGTATCGTCATTCACGATGATGGCCAAGGATGCGAGCATATCAATATGGGCTATGGACTTATGCAGATGCAGGAGCGGCTCAGCATGGTTGGCGGCCGCATCTCTTATGATGGCAGCCAAGGTTTTTTAACTCATATTACTATTCCGAGAATGAAAGGACAAATTCATGATTAAGGTGATGATTGCAGATGATCAGGAGCTGATCCGCGACTCCCTTCAAATTATTCTGTCAGCCCACGAAGATATAGATGTCGTTGGAACGGCTAGCAATGGCTTTGAAGTTTTAGAAGCTATTGCCTCCGAGCGTCCTGATGTTATCTTAATGGATATTCGCATGCCTAAAATGGACGGTGTTATGTGTACTCAGCGGGTAAAAGAACTGTATCCAGATGTTAAAATTATTATCTTGACGACCTTTGATGATGATGATTTTATTTTTAGTGCACTTAAGTTTGGTGCTTCGGGCTACCTCTTAAAGGGAGTATCAACACAGGAGCTTTATAAAGCAATTATTACTGTCTACGATGGCAAATCTATGCTCAATCCAGATATTGCAACTAAGGTGTTTAAGCTGTTCTCGCAGATGGCCCAATCAAATTTGAGTATTCAGGTAGAAGATGATCAGGTAGCTGATTTATCTAAAGCTGAATGGCGAATTATCCAGCAAGTTGGGTTTGGCTTGTCCAATAAAGAAATTGCGACAAAACTTTATCTGTCAGAAGGGACCATTCGCAACTATCTATCTAATATCCTCTCCAAACTTTCCCTGCGTGACCGAACCCAGCTGGCTATTTGGGCTGTTCAAACAGGTGTGACAACCAGAAATTTTGAGGATTAGATATATGGTAAAACATAAGTGGAAGAAGCTTCACTGGCAGATGTTGCTGCTGCTTTCCCTCCTTTTAGGGGTGGTCAGCCTGATTTACTGGAGCCGTTTTCATACTGTTCACTTGGAGCTGGGACTCTATACAGATAGCAGTTGGAATGTCCCCAGTGATGAAGGAACTCGCTTGATGGATCATGTTATTGCTAAGTTTGAAAAGGAGCACCCTAATGTTAAGGTGACTTATGAAAGCGGTATTGATAAGGATGATTATGCTGACTGGCTGTCAGACAAGATCGTTCTAGGGCAGACACCTGATATCTTTATGGTCCCTGACGGCAGTTTTAGCTCTTTAGCTCAAAACCAGACTCTTCTCAATCTCAGCCCCTATTTTAAGAAGCTCAATACCAATGATTTTTATCAATCCAGTCTCAAAGCTGGCCAGTACCGAGGCAAAAGTTATGGTCTGCCCTATGAAAATAATGTCATGATGCTTTGTATTAACAAGGATTTACTCAAGCAGGCAGGTGTCAGGATTCCTGAAGAGGGTTGGGACTTGGAAGAGTTTTATCAGCTGTGCAAAAGGTTAACTAAGGATACTGATGGGGATGGTAATCTTGACCAATTTGGAGTGACCGAATACAGTTGGCGGGATGCAGTATCAGCCTACGGGCTGTCTATTTTCGCCGCTGACAATTCACAAAAAGTCTCCATCAACAATCCCCAAATCAAATCGGCGCTAGACTATTATACTAAGCTGGATAAGCTATCTGGAACAACCAAATTGACCTCAAAAGATTTTGATAAGGGGAATGTAGCCTTTATGCCCATGACTCTGGCGGAATATCGAACCTATAAACCATACCCTTATCATGTTGCCAAATATTCCTCTTTTGAGTGGACCTGTGTTCGCATGCCCGTAAAATCCTCCAGAGTAATTCCTAATCAGCTCCAGACCTCCCTTTTTGGAATTTCATCTAAGAGCGGTCATAAAAGTCTAGCTTGGGAATTTATGAAACTTTTGGTTGAGAATGAACATCAGAGCCAACTAATGAAGAATTCTCCTGGAGCCTCTGTGAAGAAATCCGTGGTAACAAGCAGTTCTATGACTAAGCTTTTTAATCAGGATAGCCTCGGTGGTAACGCTCTTACTACCGACAATTTGACAGCTATGCTCTCACACTCGCGTGTTGAACCTCGCTCTCTAACCACCCAGGAGATATTAGACAAGGCTGATTACCTCATAGCTCAGTCCATATCGGAGGATAGCTTGGACGATGATTTACAGGCAATTCAGGATAAGCTGAACCAGTAGGCAAAAACCAGACTTATCTCCAATGATTAAAACCAATTAAAAACGCTCGCTCAAGGAGGGTCTGCGGCCTACTAGCAGCGTAAGTAAGCTACAAATAAAAGCGTTGGGAAGACAAGCGTCTTAGGAATTTGTCTTCTCGGCTCTTTTTCTTTTTAGTGACAAATGTCATTGTATGAGTGACAAGTGTTAATCGCATGATGTGACAAACAACAATGTAAAAGCGTTTCCAATTTTTGTAAAATAAAGACAATAAAAGGAGGGTCTTATGAAGTATCTGGTGTTAGTCAGTCACGGTGGCTTGGCCGAGGGATTGAAAACCTCGTTGGCCATGTTTGCTGGCGATAAGATTGATCAAGTTCTAGCTTTTGGTCTGCAGAATGGTAAGTCAGTTGACGACTTTGCTAGTCAAGTCAAGGAAGGCTTGGAAGCTCAGACAAATGAGCAGGATGAGTTTGTTGTTCTAGCGGATATTGTCGGCGGTAGTCCTCTGACAACATTCCTAAATGTTTTGGCCGAAAAAGGAAAATTGGACACAGCGCTAGTCATTGGCGGAATGAATCTGACAGCCGCTCTAACGGCTGTTGTCATGAAGGATATGCTGGAAGGGGAAGCTTTGGCAGAAAATATTCTATCGGAGGCTTCAACAGCTCTTCAGCAATTCCAAGTATCTGATGATGATGCTGACGACGATGATGACATTTAGTTAGTAGTGCTTGATGGTTAACTTCAAGTCTTTCTAGCTGGTAAAAATGCTATATTTAGCAATTTTGCTAACCATTTTATTGTAATTATAACTAGCCTTAGGCTAAATTTATTTTAAGAGGAGACAAGAACATGTCAATTTCATTTGTTCGTATCGATGACCGTATGATTCACGGTCAAACTGTAACACGTTGGGCAAAAGAGTACCCATGCGATGGGTTGATTGCGGTAAATGACGCAGCTGCCAATAATAAGGTGTTAATCCAAGCTTACAAGGGAGCATCGGATAAGAAAACTTTTGTTTGGACCAAAGAAGCTTTTGCGCAAAAATCTAAAAAAGTAACAGATTCTGATAGCCGCTACTTCCTCATCGCTAAGAATCCTATCGATATGAAGGAAATTTTGGTGGATCAAGGCTTTGTACCAGATGACATTAAAGAAATTATTGTCGGTCCAGCTAATGACCGTCCTGGTGCTGTCAAACTTGGTAACAACCAGTCAATCACTCAAGAAGAGGCCGATGCTATTGAAGAGATTGAGAAAGCTGGTTACAAGGTGAAATTCCAGCTCCTACCAGATGTTTCTATCGGCTACTGGTCAGACTTTAAATCACAATTTGGTTATTAACGTAGAAGGCTTGTCTAGGTTTTAAAACACTGGGTAAACTACGGCAATCGTTATGGTGGCTTACCTATCTACCTTACTAACTTTATAGAAACTGCCTATAAGCAGTTTTGTCTGGTGATAAAGAGAAAGGCGATTGTCGCCAGTTTTCTCGTAACGTTTTAGTATCTTGTTAACTGAACACGGGCTAAAATCCTAGTAAAAAAGATAAACGTCCTTGTGTCTTTACGACACAGCGTCCGTTTCCTATTTTTATACGGATTTCTTCACGCCCTTTGTATCTTGCTAATTGAATACGAGCTGCGAGCTGTGTCAAAAAGACAGCTTCTCCTAGAGTCTTGCGACTCTTCGTCGAACCTGCTATTTTGCCTCTGCTCGCTGACGCTCTTAGTATCTTGGTAATTGAACACGGGCTAAAAGCGTCGAGAAAAAGATAGCCTGCCTTATGCGCAAAGCGCATGGCGTTAGGCTCCTATTTTCTTCTCGCTTTCTTAACGCCCTTTGTATCTTTAAATAAAGGAGAATTATTATGACAATTTCTTGGTTACAAGCAGCCATTCTTGGCTTGTTTGCCTGTTTGTCTTCCATGCCTGGCCTAGGTGGTACGACCATTGGTAACTACACTTTAGGTCGTCCCTTAGTCGGAGGTCTGGTCTGTGGCCTGATCCTTGGAGATCTTAAAACGGGTATCGTTTGTGGGGTTGCTATGCAGCTCGTTTACATCGCCTTGGTAACACCTGGTGGTACTGTATCAGCCGATGTTCGTGCGGTATCTTATATCGGTATTCCTTTGGCGATGGTTGCTATTCATTCACAAGGGCTGTCAGCTAATTCAGCTGATGCAGCTAACCTTGCAAAATCAATGGGAACCTTGGTAGGTACTATTGGTACCGTGCTTTTCTACGGAACAGCTACTATGAACCTAGTATGGCAGCACATCGGCTGGAGAGCTGTTGAAAAGAGAGATTATAAAAAACTGTATGCAGTAGACTGGGGCCTTCCTTGGGTCTCCCATATCATCTTTTCATTCATCCCAACGCTAATTATGTGTAAATTAGGAGCAAGCGCAGTTACGGCGTTGAAAGAAGCACTGCCACTGGATGGTATTCCAATGAAGACCCTCTTTACGGTAGGTTCCTTGCTCCCATGTGTAGGGATTGCTATTCTTTTGAAACAAATTGTTGATAAGGCAGTTGACTTTATCCCATTCTTTGTTGGATTTACTCTTGCAGCATCATTGGGATTGAACTTGGTATCATGTGCAGTCATTTCCCTTATCTTTGCGGTCTTGTTCTATGAACTAGAAATGGCTAAAAACGCTAAGGCTACAGCAGTAGCTGGTGCAGATAATCTAGAATTTGATGACGATGAGGAGGATATCTAAGATGGCTCAAAAGAAAATTTCAAAGAAAACACTAACTAAATCCTTCCATCATTGGTATTATGGGAACTTAACCTGCTTCTCACAAGAGCATATGCAGACCTTTGGTTACCTGACCTCTATGCTGCCAATCGTTGAAGAGCTTTACGATAATGAAGATGATAAAGCGCGTTCGATGCAGACCTATACGGCCTTCTTCAATACAGAACCACAACTTGGTTCCCTTATTGTTGGGGTAACAGCTGGCTTGGAAGAAGCTCGTGCGAATGGTTCAGATGGTGTTGATGATGAAACTATCAATGGTCTACGTGCTGGTTTGATGGGACCGGTTGCTGGTATCGGTGATTCCCTTGTTGTCGGTACTTTGATTCCAATTATCTTAGGGATTGCCCTTGGCTTGTCAACTGGCGGTTCGCCGGTCGGTGCGATATTCTATATTGTGGTTTGGAATCTCTTAGCCTACTTCGGTATGCGTTTTGCCTACTTCAAGGGCTATGAACTTGGGGATAAGGCAGTTGAAGTTTTGGTTGGCCCTCAAGGACAAGCTATCCGTAAAGCCGTAGCTATCGTTGGTGGTATGGTTGTCGGTGCTGTAGCTGCGACTTGGGTTCCTATTAAAACATCCTTTGAATTGAAGAATTCTTCTGGAAAAGCTTTCTTAGTGCTGCAAGACCAGTTGGATGGTGTTTATCCAGGCTTGTTAACAGCTTTAATTACCGTTTTCTGCTGGTGGTTGATGGCTAAGAAAAATATGTCGCCAATTAAAGTTATGCTGCTCTTAGTAGTTCTTGCTCTTGTTGGTGTCCTGACAGGCTTCTTCGATCCAGGATTAAAATACTAAATCAAAAAATGGAGCGCTTATGCTGACAGAAAAAGAATTTATCACCGGTTATGAGAAGGAGATTGCCTACCAAAAGCATATGATTGAAAATCTAGGACGTTGGTTTACGCTGATGTTTCTCATTGCTAGCATTGGTATCATCTTAGTTTATCTGCTTTCAGCATATCTCGTCGTTCGTATTATCGGTATTGTCCTGATTATCTTGGGAGTATTAGGAATGCTGCTCTTTGGCTACGGTATTTACAAGGGGCGCCTTAATGTCCAAAAAGTTATCGATGACTTTGAAGAAAAGATGACTCGGGCAAAAGCAAAATAAAACAAAAACTTTGTCGGAAGACAGAGTTTTTTCTTGACTATTTTTGACCAAATGATACAATGATAAGTGTAATTAGCACTCAAGATATTAGAGTGCTAAAAAATATTGGAGGTTTATTATGTTGAAGCCATTAGGTGATCGTATTGTTGTAAAATTTGAAGAAGTAGAAGAAACGACAGCAAGTGGTTTTGTTCTAGCGGGCGGCTCTCATGAAGCCACTAAAACAGCGACTGTTGTAGCCGTTGGTCAGGGTAGTCGTACCTTGACAGGAGAACTCGTTGCTCCAAGCGTTTCTGCGGGTGATAAAGTACTCGTTGAAAATGGAGCTGGTCTTGACGTCAAAGACGGTGATGACAAGGTCTCAATCATTCGCGAAGCAGATATTTTAGCTGTATTAGCCTAATCGGCTAGATGATCCATGTCTGTAGTAATTTTATAAATAGAAACTTTAGAAAGTAGGAAAGTAACTATTATGGCAAAAGATATTAAATTTTCAGCTGATGCCCGTTCCGCTATGGTGCGCGGGGTTGATGCGTTGGCAGATACTGTTAAGGTAACGCTTGGCCCTAAAGGCCGTAATGTTGTTTTGGAAAAATCCTTTGGTTCACCTTTGATTACGAATGATGGTGTAACTATTGCTAAGGAAATCGAACTAGAAGACCATTTTGAAAACATGGGAGCTAAATTAGTTTCAGAAGTTGCTTCAAAAACTAATGATATTGCAGGTGACGGAACCACTACAGCCACTGTTTTGACCCAAGCCATCGTTCGCGAAGGGCTTAAGAATGTTACGGCAGGTGCCAACCCAATTGGTATCCGTCGGGGTATCGAAACAGCTGTTTCAACAGCTGTTGAAGGCTTAAAAGCTATCGCTCAACCAGTTTCTGGTAAAGAAGCTATTGCACAAGTTGCTGCTGTATCTTCACGTTCTGAAAAAGTTGGTGAATACATTTCAGAAGCTATGGAAAAAGTTGGCAATGACGGTGTCATCACCATTGAAGAATCCCGTGGTATGGAAACTGAATTGGACGTTGTTGAAGGGATGCAATTTGATCGCGGTTACCTCTCTCAATACATGGTAACCGATAACGAAAAGATGGTTGCTGATCTGGATAATCCTTATATCTTGATTACCGATAAGAAAATTTCAAATATCCAAGATGTACTTCCTCTTTTAGAAGAAGTACTTAAAACCAGCCGCCCGCTCTTGATTATCGCAGACGATGTTGATGGTGAAGCTTTGCCTACATTGGTTCTAAATAAGATTCGCGGAACCTTTAATGTTGTTGCGGTTAAGGCACCAGGTTTTGGTGATCGCCGCAAGGCTATGCTGGAAGATATTGCTGTTTTGACTGGTGGTACTGTCATTACCGAAGACCTTGGCTTGGAACTCAAGGATGCCAGCATTGCTTCTCTCGGTCAGGCTGCTAAAATCACTATCGACAAAGATTCAACAGTGATTGTTGAAGGAGCTGGAGAAGCCTCTGCCATTACAGAGCGTGTCAACTTGATCAAATCACAATTAGAAACAACAACATCAGACTTTGATCGTGAAAAGTTGCAAGAACGGTTGGCAAAATTATCTGGTGGTGTTGCAGTTATCAAGGTTGGTGCTGCGACTGAAACCGAATTAAAAGAAATGAAACTCCGCATTGAAGATGCCCTTAATGCAACCCGCGCTGCTGTTGAAGAAGGTATCGTTGCCGGTGGTGGTACAGCCCTTGTTAATGTCATTGAAAAAGTTGCCTCTCTTGATGTGAAGGGGGATGAAGCAACTGGCCGTAATATTGTCCTGCGTGCGCTTGAAGAACCCGTTCGTCAAATTGCCCGTAACGCTGGCTATGAAGGTTCTGTTATCATCGAAAAACTTAAAGCTAGCGCTGTTGGTACAGGCTTTAATGCAGCCGATGGAAGCTGGGTAGATATGGTTGAAGCAGGAATCATTGATCCTGTCAAAGTTAGCCGTTCAGCCCTGCAAAATGCAGCTTCTGTTGCTAGCCTCATTCTAACAACTGAAGCTGTTGTCGCTGATCACCCAGAAGAGTCATCAGCACCGGCAGCACCAGCTATGGATCCAGGTATGATGGGTGGCATGATGTAATAAAGGCATGCGCACAAGCTATAAAAACTAGCCCAATGATGGCTAGTTTTTTTTGATGCGATTTAATTTGGCTCCCCTTTGCGTTTTTAAGAGAGCATCTCACCATTCAAATCGATGAAAATTTTAGTTTTGAACTGCTTAGAGTTTCTAAAGCCCAAAGTTTGGTATTTGATAAGTCGATTTTTTAATCTGTCAAGAAAAAGTTTGAAATATTCTGAAAATAATTCAATGAATCCGATTTCCTGCCTGAAATCGGAGGGAGACGCTGTTTTTTAGGCCGCAGCCTATTTGAGACAGAGGGTCTGTTTTCAGGAAGACAGGTTTTTGATTGACAATCTTTTTTCTTTAGTCTAAAATTAGTTAACAAAAGTAATTACCTTTGTTAACTAAAAGGAGGAAAACAATGCCATCTACTGCCCAGCTTTTTTCACAGGTCTATGATAAGGCTCTAATCCGCTATCAGAATAACCCGAACAGGAGCAAGGATTTTCCGGAATTATCTGCTGGTGACAGCCACTACATTGAGATACTCTACGGTTTAGGTAAGACGAGTCTGACTGATTTTGCTGCTAAGGCTGGTATTTCAAGACCGGCTGCCAGCCGCATTATCCAGAACTTTACCAAAAAGGGCTACGTCTTAAAAACCCCTTCCAGACAGGACAAACGGGTCTCTTATCTGGAGCTGGTGCCCGATTTGCAAGAGCACAGCCGCAGGAATTTCCTTCTGGCTGATCAGGTCTTTATGGAAATGCTGTCCGTTTTAAGCGATCAGGAACAAGAAGACCTGCACCGTTTGATTGAAAAGATCAATAAGGAGTTTTAGCTGAATGGAACAAAAGAAGATTGAACAGAAAGCCCTGATGGTTGGTATCGTCATGAATGTTCTGATGGGGCTGTCGGGACTGATTGTTTACCGCATTACCAGAATTGAGGCCCTCTTTATTGATGCCTATTACACCATCATTGCCCTGTTTTCCGGTCTGCTGGCTATCTTTATTTCCAAAACCAGTGCCAAGAGGACAGACTTATTTCCCAACGGTTTCTTTATTTTGGAGCCCCTCTATGCCCTTTTGAAATCCAGCCTGTCGCTGCTGCTGCTGACTTCGTCAACAATTACCGTCTCTATCAGTGCTTACCGCTATTTTGTCCACGGACAGGGAGACATTCTCAATGCTTTGCCTGTTGTCCCCTACACGCTTGTTATGGTTTGCCTCTGCCTCAGTCTGTCTTTTTACTATAAGAGACAGAATAAGAAAATCGGCGGAGCCAGCACCATGCTGCTGTCTGAAAGCAAAAATTCGCTGGTTGACGGGATGATTTCAGCTGGTGTCGGGGTTGCTGCGCTGCTGGTATTTATGCTTGATGCAGACTCTCCTTTAGGTTTTCTCAAATACACTGGTGACTTCTTCATCACAGTTGTGTTGGTTGCCATCACCATTAAGGAGCCCCTGTCAATTGTCCGCAGTGCCAGTATTGAGATTGCAGGCGGAGCCTTGAAGCAGGGGCAGGCAAAAAAGGAGATTGAGACCTGTATCCGCAGGCATTTTGATGGGGAAAACCTTATCGGGGATTGCCTGGTCTACAAGGTCGGCATGTCTTTTGAGGTTTATCTCCAGCTGGACAGCCAGGCTCAAAGGATAGATCTCAATCAATTGAGCAGCAAGAAAGGCGCTATTTTAAAAGAACTCAGACAAACCTATGAATTTATCGACCTAAACTATATTTACTAAGGAGAACAAACCATGAAGATTAATGTTTATAACGAATACGACCCTTTGAAAACCGTAATCATCGGTGACGCCAGCAAGCTCTATTTTCCGGATAGCCATGCTATTGAAAATGAGGAAAATAAACCTTGGTGGGAAAAGTTAAGAAACAATACGATTTTTCCTCTGCTGCGAGGCAAAAAGGTCCCCTATTTTATCACTAAGCAGTATCAAAAAGAATTGGCTGACTTTGAAAAACTGCTGAAGGAACACCAGGTAGAGGTCTTGAAGCTTGAGCCGATTGACTACCCTGCTACCCTGCCGCCTAAGGAAATGGGAATGGGGCAGATGTATGCTCGAGACAGTGCGATGTCCGTAGGTGACCTCTTCATTGAGGGCAATCTCCAGATTGATATGCGCAAAAAAGAAAGGCTGGGCTATCAAAAAATTGTCGCTGACCTCAAAAAAAATAAGAAGGTAGCGACCATGTCCCAGCATGAAACGGCTTGTCTGGAGGGCGGTGATGTGATTGTGGATTACCCCAATGTCTTTGTCGGTATCGGAAAATACGCCAGCAACCTGCCTGGAGTTAACTGGCTGCGAAAACAGCTGGACAGTTCTTGGAAGATTATCCCCATTCGTATCAAGGACAGCGCCATCCTCCACCTGGACTGCTGCATGACCATTATCGGCCCCAAGACAGCAATCATCTGCCGCGAGGTCCTCGAAGAACTGCCGGAAGAGCTGGCTGATTTTACCTTTATTGATATTGATAAAAAGGTCAGACAGGAAATGGCCGGTAATGTTCTGGTTCTGGGAAACAAGAAGGTCGTCGTCCAAAAGCGGCATAAGAAGCTGCAGGAGGATCTGAAAAAACACGGCTTTACTCCCTTGCCCCTCTCGTTCACCTGGCACGCTTTCCTCGAAGGCGCCTTCCGCTGTGCTTCCTGTCCGCTGGAGAGGGAGAAATAAGACTGATGGACAGAACCAAGCCAGTCTGAAACAGACAAAGCAGCGGCTTAGACTATACTATTTTGCGGCCGACACATCTGACCAAGAGACTCAAGATTGCCTATCGGCTGGTCAGACGCGACGAACTCTTTAAGCGTGGCTTCTCCGTTTCCCGCGCAAGTGTTGCTGCGGTCTTTGTTGACATTGCCAAAAATCCCAATCAATTGAGTAAGGACAGTATTGGTATTGGAGCCAGTTAACAGCTTTATAGCCATATAGCCTTCTTCGACAATCAAGATTATCCCTTGTCAAGCGCCTTGATGAGGGAAAGGCTCCAGTGGCACTTTTCAGCCTGTTCCCTTGAAACAAGATTGTAACAGTTTTCTACCGTCGGTTGCCGTTCCTAGGCTGCTTTTGATTGTCATTGAGTCTAACGACAATGGCGGATAAGAAACATTAGACAAAAAAACACGGCGAGAGCATCTTGCCGTGTTTTGATGACCTACAAAGTTTTTTGGATGCTTCCTTAGGCGATATCGGACGATAGCAACTGCTTTCAAATAAGTGAGCCAGGCTGTCGTCTGCTCTATTTTCAACCTCCCAGACTGTCTGAGTAACCCTAAAGTCTCAAAGTTTCTGAGCAGCTGAAACCCAATTTGTAAAATTAAGCTAGACAGAAAAAGCCATCTATGTTAGGCTCAGATAAACTACCACATTTGTCTGAAAGGAACTAACATAAATGACCTACACCCATCTTACCACAAACGAACTCGTAATGATAGAGGCATATTACCAAGCAGGTAAGACAGTTTGTGACATTTCAAAGTCACTTGGTAGATCACGACAAACGATTTACAATGTTCTTTCTTCTCTGAAAGCTGGCCATTCGGCTTATGACTATTATGAGCGTTACAAAACTAACAAGAAGCGTTGTGGCCGGAAAAAGACCCAACTCACCAAACCAGTACAAGAGTTTATTCAATCCTATCTAGCATCAGATTGGAGTCTCGATGTGATAAAAGGTACCTATCCTGATAACATCCCTTGTTCTATGAGAACCCTCTATCGCTTAGCTGACCGTGGTATCTTCCATAAAAATGATTTACCCTGGCAAGGGAAACGAAAACCTAATGGGAAGAAGGAAAGGCGTGGCAAACAAGCTTTTCGCAGAGATATTCGTGAGCGTACTGAAAGGTATCCAGAGTTCGAAAGTGAATTTGGTCATCTTGAAGGGGGACACCATTGTTGGCAAGAATCATAAAAGTGCCGTTATAACGCTGGTTGAGAAGCAGTCAAAAGCCATTATCACACTTCAAACAAATGGACGAAACGCGAGTGCTATTGAGGAATCCGTCAGTCAGTGGTTGTCAAAGTTTCCAAGACATCTCTTCAAGTCCATTACGTTTGATGTTGGGAAAGAGTTCTCCAATTGGAAGTCCATTTCCAATAAACATGATATTGACATTTTCTTTGCAGATCCAGGCTGCCCAGGTCAACGAGGTCTTAATGAGCATTCTAACGGCCTATTAAGACGACACGGACTTCCTAAGCAGATGGACTTCAATGGTATTTCCCAAAAATATTTATCAGCTATAGCTGATAAAAGAAATAGGATTCCTAGGAAATCTTTAAATTATCAAACACCATATCAAGTTTTTCTGACTAACTTGAAAATGTCTAACTTAATTTGACAAATGAGATTATAAGAGATGGCTATTTAAACCAGCCTAGTGATAGATAGATTTTATATTGTAGCGAATATAGCGTTTGGTCAGTTGCCAGACTTGTCTGCTGATGAGAAGGGCTAAGGGGAGGGCTGCCAAACCAATCACAAAAAGGAGTAGGCAGACCCAACTGTTTACTTTCAGGGTTAGGTCGGGAAACAGGTAGATAGACATTTGCCCTTTATTAAAGAAATAGGCCAATGGGGAGATGATAAAGAGGGTAACATAGGTCCAGATTACCAGAATACAAAATAGGAGGAAGATACCAACTGTTGTCAGAAAATAGGTATTGAAGGTGATGATGCCAATCAAGGCCCAGATGTTTAATGATTTTTTGTTTCCCCCTGTTTCTCCTAGGAAGTAGCGGAGGTCCACTTGATAAATCTGACTTAGATCTTTTAAGACATAAATATTAGGAAGGGTCTTGCCCTGTTCCCAGCGAGAAACAGCCTGCCGAGTTACAAATAAACGTTGGGCGACCTCTTCTTGGGTCAATTTCGCAGTATGGCGGGCTTCCTGCAATTTGCTGGCGATTTCTTCCATCGGTTCACCTCCTTAGCAGTTTTTAACTATTCTACCACAAATCAATAAAAAGTGGGGTACTGGTGGTAGTTGATAACCAAGGGCAATCTGCAGATAGTAAGGGAGTGTGGCAAAATGACATCTTGCTAATCCATTTTGATTTTTGCAGAGTATGACTAGGTATCTTGACATTGGCTAATGCCCAATCAGACAAGCTTTTTATAAAGATGGGTTGACAGACTTGTCAACCTATCTTTACAGTGAAAGAGGAGGAGTGATTTAGGTTGTTTTGTGGGATTTTTCAAAAATATTACCCTTTAAAAAATAAGCAATCATCATAGAAAAACAACTAGAAAGCCTATTGCAGAGGGGGTCAACAACTTGTTGCTTGCTCTGGACGACAGAAAGGCTTATACTCAACGAAAATCAAAAATAGACGAGGCGACAAAGTGCAGACCGTACTTGGTTACGGCAAGCTGAAGTCAACAAAGTATAGTTTTGATTTTCAAAGAGTATTAGGCTAGAGTTGGGTTAACCGACACCTATCAATTTAGAAAGGAAACATTATGATGAAAAAACTACTATGTATCATCTTTACAGTGTTACTGTTATTGAGCCATTTAATCGGAGGACCTGTCAGGGCGGATGAGAAACTGCCCTCAGGGACGAGTTCTCAGGAGATTGGAAATCAGATTACCAACTTTGTCGAAGACAATAAAGAGAGCACCGCTGCTATGGAGACCGCTGTTTTCAAGGCTGACACTACTATCTATGAAGGCTATTTTGGCTACATGAATAAAGAGACAGGGCTTAAGGCGGATGAGACAGCAGTCTTTGAATGGGGGTCTATCACTAAAACGGTGACCTGGCTTAGTGTTATGCAACAGGTGGAGGCAGGTCACATCGACTTGAAGGCTGATATTCGGACCTATCTGCCCAAGGGATTTCTCAAAAATCTCAAATTTGATAAGCCTGTCACCATGTTGGATCTGATGAATCATCAAGGAGGCTTTCAGGAGAGTGTCTCCAATATGTTCTTAGAGAGTCCAGCCCAGGCCCTCTCTTTAGAAGACTTTCTGAGGGAGGTGCAACCTCCTCAAATTGATGTGCCAGGGACGGTCACAGCTTACAGTAACTGGGGGACTGCCTTAGCAGCCTATATTGTTCAGAGGGTCAGTGGGGAGGATTTTGCGGACTATGTCCATGGTCATATTTTTGAGCCTCTGGGGATGAAGCACAGCCTGATTAGAACGGACCGTTCTGACAATGCCTTGGTCAAGAAGCAACGGGAGCGTAATCATAGTTACTATCCTACAGGAGAACTGAGAGGAAAGGCCGACGATTACACTAACGATTATCCAACTGGTGCTATTATCAGTACCTTGGGTGATTTGAAAACCTACGGACAAGCCCTATTAAAACAAGAGGAAGGTCCAATTTTCAAGCATAAGGAGACCTGGGAGCAGTTATTCACCCCTAGTGTCTACTATCCCAATAGCGACATTCCAAGGAATAGGCATGGTTTTTGGGAGACCCAGTATGGGGTAGCTGTTACAGGGCATCCTGGGGGAATGGATGGCTACACCAGCAATTTAGTGTTAGATTTGAAAAATGGCATCGGTATGGTGGTTATGACTAATCAACAGACAGAACAGACCTACAATGACAAAATGTTGGAGTTGGTCTTTGGTCAAGCCCAACAGCAGAAGGCTGTGCAACTAAAGAATCCTTACTATGTATCCAGTGCAAGAATCGAACACGGCCCCCTTTCCTACCTAGAACTTCTGTTCACTAGCGATGCGCAATCCCCTGCCTTTAAGAATCGTGTCTTGAACAAGTATTATGAGATAGATCAGTTAGAAGATGGGAGAGAAGTGATTGCTTCTGGTGCTATGGATAATCTAGCCCAACCTAGTTGGAAGGTCTGGCTCAACTATGGCAGTATATTAACCTTTGTCCTAGCCCTTCTTTATGCTTTAGGTCACTTGATTTATATGGTCGTTCGATGGTTGTTCTGCAAAATTAAGGGGAAGTCAGCAGGGATAAGGGATAAGAACTCTAGCCTATCCTTAGGCCTAACCCTCCTTCTAGGAGGCTTATCGGGTCATTTTATCTATCAGACCTTAATGATGGTAGCTACTCATAGAATGCAGGGCATCAATGAACAGGACTGGCACAACCTTCTGCTCGCTGTGTTGACCCCTCTTGCTGTGCTTATCTTGCTTAAGTCTATCCTTGATGACTGGAAGAAAAAGAAGACTGGTCCTCAGCTACCTTGGAAGACCCGGTTGCATATCTGCCTAACAAGGCTAGCAGGCTTATCCATGATCTGCTTCATTTATTACTGGGATCTCTATCAGTGGTGGTTAATCTAGGATTGAGGAGATGTCGTGTCAAACCGTTTAATAGAGGAGGAAGAGATGTTCAATAAAAAAATAAGAGAGAGAGGCGGAAGGAGCGTTGATCACCAAGCATTGAGGCTGTTTTTTAGCATTTTAATACCAGCCAGTATCCTGCTGGAGGTAGTCTATATAATCCATCCCTCTCAACTGCTAATCTTTGGATTAATGTGGGTGCCAGGATTGGCTGCCATCATTACCTCCAAGATCCATTATAGAAAAGACAGGGTCTTGGGCTGGCAGGGAGCGGGTTTAAAGGATAATGCCTTGGCAGTGGCTCTACCATTCGTTTACCTGATGCTATCTTATACGGTCGCTTGGTCTATATTGAGGGATTCGACTACAGGTTTTGGGCACTTGGTTACTGAGATAACCAATCGCATGCCTATCCTCCTTTATGTGGGGCTCTCCCTAGTTTTTGGCTTGGGAGCTGCGGCGGGAGAAGAGATAGGTTGGCGGGGCTTCCTTTACCCCCTGCTGGAGCGTCTATATGGCAGAACTAGGGCGATTGTCATCAGCGCAGGTATTTGGGGTGTTTGGCACCTACCACTCATCATATCAGGCCATTACCAGTCAGCAACCAACCTAATCTATGGCCTTTTGATGTTTATGGTAGAGATTCTAATGATCTCAGTCCCTATGTCATGGCTTAGAAGTGTGTCAGGGAGTGTCATTCCTCCCATCCTTCTTCACGGTGCCCATAACTTCTTTGATCAGGCAGTATTTAGCCCCCTTAGCACAGATCCGAATATAGCCTATTTTGCAGGTGAACAAGGCTTTATAACTGTGCTCTGCATAGGAATCATAGCCTTTATGGTCTTCAAAAATTGGCCCAAAACCGCGCCTGCAAACTTAAAATAAGGAAAGTGAGAAACATATGGCATCAATGATTTTAGAAACTCAGAATCTGAACAAGACCTTCTCAGACCAGACAATCCTGAGTAATTGCAACATGCACGTGGAGGCGGGAACTATTTACGGTCTCTTAGGAGCCAACGGCGCTGGGAAGACAACCATTTTCAAGGCAGTGACCGGCCTTATCAAGCCGACAGCCGGCCAGATTAGTCTTTTCGGCCAGAGCGCTGACAGTCAAGGAACTGCTGTCCTAGCTGACATCGGCCTCCTGATTGAGACACCAATCTTCTACGAGCACCTATCAGCCAAGGAAAACCTGGCTATTCACCTAGCATATATGGACAGGGAAGGTGAGTCTATTGAGGCGACTCTTAGACGGGTTGGCTTGGCCGACACAGGTAAACAGCCGGTTTCCAAGTTCTCTCTGGGCATGCGGCAGCGCTTGGCTATTGCCCGTGCCTTTGTCCACCAACCCAAACTCTTAATCTTGGACGAGCCCATAAACGGCCTGGACCCCATGGGTATTCGGGAGATGCGAACACTCTTTCAGGAATTGGTTGGCGAGGGCAAGACTCTCATCATCTCCAGCCATATCCTGAGCGAAATCGAGCATGTGGCTGACACGATTGGCGTTCTGGCTGGTGGTCAGATTATCAAAGAAGTCTCCATGGACCAAATCCGCAGGGAAAATCCAAACGGCCTGGAAGATTATTTCTTGACTATCATGATGGGAGGAACTTATGCTTAAACTAATTAAACTGGAACTGAGGCGAACCAATCTCAGAACTTATATCGTAGCCAGTCTAGCGATTTTTCTCTGTAATTCGCTGATAATGTTCGGTGGAATCAGCTCAAATCAAATCATGACCGCAAATCTGCTAACGACTAGTAGCAATCTGGGAGTCTTGCTGACACTTTGTTTCAGTGTCTTGGGAGCGGTTATGTACGGACGCCTGATGATCACTGAGTATAGCGGAAAAAACGCCGTCCTGCTCTTTAGCTATCCTGTCAAACGCGAAAGCATCTTTCTAGCCAAACTTCTTCTAGTAGCAGGGTTTATCTTAACTGCTTTCATGGTAAGCAGCCTGCTGATTGGCCTGATGATTATGCTGGCGGGACCACTCAATGGGAGTCTGCTCTACCACTTTGGCCTAGCAGAACTGTTCCAGTATTGGAGTATCGGTCTGGGCGCTGCTATGATAGCTCTGGCTATATCTGCATTAGCTCTCCTAATCGGTTTTCTGATGAATTCCGTATCCGCTACTATTGTCAGCGCAGTGATCATTATCAGTTTTGCAACCAGTACAATCACCGGAATTCTAGCGACTGGCCTCCCTGCTATCAGTCTGGCCATTATTCTCTCTCTTCTTACCCTTGTAGCAATCACCGGCTTACTCAGCCAGCGTATCAGGAAAATGGAGGTTTGATATCGTATGCAGATTAGTTTCATGCAGACGGGACTTTGGCTGGCTCCAGCCTTTTCCTACTGAGCGTAGCAATTATTTACTTTCGGAAAAAGGAAAATCATTAACTAGGAAAGGAGTTATTTCTAATGACTAAAGACACAAAACTAATCGAACCTCAACCTAAACTCATCTGGCCTTACCTAGCCTGGGCCTTCGGCTGGAGCTGGGGCTTCTGGGGACTATGTATTCTCCTCAAGAACCTTTGGCCGGAAAATCCGCCTATGCCCTATCTGGTTCTTGAAGGGACTCTCTTTACCATCGGCGTTTTCGGACCAATGACAGCTAGTCTGATTGTGCTCAAAAAGAAAGGGCTCAAGGCTACCATTTCCTTTATTTTCTCGGGCAGAAGAGGGACTTGGCTTTGGTTCCTTATCTACGGTGGAGCCCTAATAGTCATTTATGCCCTAGCCTCTAGTGGCAGATTAATAGACGGAGCATTAGCGATAATATCATTGGGCTTTATCTTTCAAGCTATCTTGGGAGGAGGCATGGAAGAACCTGGCTGGCGGGGCTTCCTGCAACCAGCTTTGGAGAAAAAATTCTCCTTTCCTCTAGCGACCGTCCTTGTGGGTACCGTGTGGACCCTTTGGCATATCCCTTTCTGGTTTTACGACCGATTTTATGATCGAAGCCAAATGTCTTTCATGGCCTTTCTTGTCAGTTGTATAGTCGAATCTTTCTGGTATGCTGCGCTTTACAAGAGAACACGATCGGTTATTGCTTGTAACTTCTTCCATGTACTATGCAATGTTGCTACCGCAAGCTTTGTTGGTATAAACGAAGCTGCAGATGGTGATTTATCTAAAATCAATCCGATTTTTTACCTTGGTGGTCTGGCGCTCTTGACCCTTTTCAGTATCTACCACTGGTACCGGACGGATAAGGAGGAACGAACGCAGGAGGTAAGAAATTTCTGACCTGAGCACTGTTTTTCTGACTAATGAAAGGAAAAAATGCTAATGACTAAGGACAACAAAACAATCGAACCGCACCCTAAACTCATCTGGCCTTATCTGGCTTGGACCTTTGGCTGGAGCTGGGGCTTCTGGTTGCTCAGTATTCTCCTCAAGAATTTTTGGACGCTCAGTCTCCTTAACAGGCTGCAGACACGATCTTGCCCGCCTGTGTATTAGCCGCTGACCTCAATCTTAGAGTTTTTAAGTAGCGGCTATGAAAATATTAGACAAATTTTGTTCTTTCTGTTATACTGTGTTTAATAATAAAAACCGACCGGTCAGTATAATCATAAAAGGAGATATCTATGGAACACTCAAGACAAAGTATTCATGAGAAAATCCTTGCTCAAAATAAAGCATTCTTAGACAGGCAGAAACAAATGTTGATTAGGCAGCAGAAGCGGCGAAAGGACTTTCTGAAACAACAGACTAAGAAAAATAAAGCCTTTCTACTGAAGGCTACCACTGGTGAGACGGGACTCAGATATGCTAGGTTAGGTCGAAAAGCTGGCTATGCTGTAGCAGGTGCGGGGGCTCTGGTCACACTGATCAGTCCGCTTAATGGCTTGGGACTGCTGGCAGCAGGCACAACAACTATTCTGTCCAATCATTACAGGATTAAACGGCTCAAGGCAAATAGGAGGTATCCGTTATGACAAAGATAAAATTGCTGAGTAAGGAAGAAAGAAGACAACGCCGAGGACTGGGCTGGGCCTGTGTGGCACTGGCTTTCAGCGCTGTTATTGTGCTGACAGAACTTATCCATGAGTTTAATGAGGATTAGCGATAGAGCTGGCGTAAACCGTTCTCACCTCGTTACGCATCATAACTCTAGCCATCCGCAAGGTTTACGTGAATTTTTCACCTTGTATTCTAAGGGGATAGTGACGGATCTAGAGTAGGCTCTAAATATAAAGAGTGGGAAACTCTAGTTTTGCGACTTTCTGGTTTTTTATACGTCATCTTCGGAGATGAGGGTATTTTGCAGGTGACAGCGCAGCTAACATAGAGGGTTGTCCCACTTTTTTTAGAAAAAAACCGGTTGGTTGGTTTTTATAATGAGGTTCACTAGCTAAACACCATCAGATATTTACGGATCAGCTGATTAGATAGATAATTTTTTAAGGAAGCAAGCACAGAGGCTGAGCGTCCATTTTACAGAAGCTATTGGTGGAAAAATAAATCCGAAGAAAGCGAGAAATAAATGACAACAATGATTTTAGAAACACAGGGCTTGAGCAAGGTCTACTCTGGTCGGGAAATCTTGAGCAACTGTGACCTACACGTAGAGGAGGGGAGCATTTACGGGCTTCTAGGAGCCAACGGTGCTGGCAAGACTACGATTTTTAAGGCGGTGACAGGGCTCATCAAGCCGACAGCTGGTCAAATCAGCATTTTTGGTCAGAGTGCCGATAGTCAGGGCTCTGCAATTTTGGCAGACATCGGTCTCTTGATCGAAACGCCCATCTTTTATGAGCACCTCTCTGCCAAGGACAATCTGTCTATTCACCTAGCCTATATGGACCGGGAAGGTCAGGATATTGAAGCAGCTCTCAGGCGGGTTGGTCTAGCTGATACCAGTCAGCAACCCGTCTCCAAATTCTCCCTAGGGATGCGCCAGCGCCTGGCCATTGCCCGAGCGATTGTCCACAGGCCCAAATTGCTCATCTTGGACGAGCCAATCAACGGCTTAGACCCTATGGGCATTCGGGAGATGCGGACTCTTTTTCAGGAACTGACTGCCGAGGGCATGACTCTGATGATTTCCAGTCATATCCTCAGTGAAATCGAGCATGTAGCCGATACCATCGGTGTGCTGGCTGGTGGCCGTATTGTTCGGGAAGTGCCGATGGAGCAAATCAGAAAAGAAAATCCAAACGGTCTGGAAGACTATTTCTTATCTATCATGACAGGAGGCGACTATGCTTAAATTGATCAACCTTGAACTCAAACGCACCAATCTTAAACCTTATATCATTTCGGCTGTTTTGATTAACCTTTTTGTCCTTGCTGTTTTACACATTGGAGGTTTTGCGAGTGAGAATCCCGAGATAAGGGAACCCGGGGGTTCCCCGATGGCTACACCCACTGGTTTCACTAGTTTCTTTTCTGTTCTGATGATTGTTTGTTTTGCGGTTTTAGCAGCAGTCATGTTTGGTCGCTTGGTGGTCAACGAGTATAGTGGCAAAAATGCAAGTTTACTCTTTAGCTACCCTGTTAAACGCTCCAAGGTGCTTCTGGCCAAACTGGTTTTGCTTGCTGTCTTCATTGTACTCAGTATGGTTATAGGGACCACAATCTTCCTGCCTTTCTTCATGGCTAGTAACGCCCTTTGGCATTTGCTGTCTTTTGCTGTAGACCTTGCTTGGTTAGGATTGATGTTATGGTCCATCTTAAGCGCTAGTCTCATCACTGTTGCTATATCAATGGTCAGTCTTTGTATTGGCCTTTGGAGGAATTCTCTACCAGCCACTATTGTGTCTGCACTAGTAATCATGGCGCCCTTTACCAACCTCTTGATTGGAGCCCTCCGAATAAATCCTGCCCTATTGTTTCTATTAGCTGGAACTTCTGCAGGGGTTATCCTAATTTCCTATGGTATTTTGGTGAGAAGGCTGAATCAGCGAGAAGTCTGAGGTAGAGGTAATACTTAAAGAAAATCAAAATAGACAGTCTAACAAAATAAGGAGGGCACTGTGTACAGCTACACACGCAAAGTTCACTACTACGAAACCGATAAGATGGGCATTGTCCATCATTCCAACTATATCCGCTGGATGGAAGAAGCTAGGATTGCCTTTGTAAATGATTTGGGTTACAGCTATGAGCGCTTAGAGGCGCAACAGCTGATTTCGCCAGTCTCAGAGTTGTCCTGCCGTTATAAAAACAGTACAGCCTTCGCCCAAGATATCCAGATTGACACGCTGATTATCAAGCTCAATGGGGTCCGCTGTGTCTTTTATTACCGCATGTACCGAGTAGAGGACGGAGTGCTGGTTTTCGAGGGCAAGACAGAGCATTATTTTATCGATCCGCTGGGTCAGTTGGTCAATATCAAGCGAGGATTTCCAGAGTTTTATCGAGCCTTGGTTGATTATCAGAAAAGTCAGGATGTTCACGATTTAAGAGCTTAAGCAGAAAGGAGTTTTTTAGATGATACAGTTTAAAAAGCTTTTAACAACTGGTCTGCTAGCGCTGGGCCTGCTAACAGCTCCAGCCGTTCAGGCCAGCGAAAAACTGCCGTCTGGCAACACTTATGACAACATCGGAAGCAAGATTGAAGCCTTTGTGGACCAGCACAAGGACACGACCGCTGGTATGGAAACAGCGGTTTTCACCGCTGACGAGACCCTCTACGAGGGACACTTTGGCTATATGGATAAGAAAAAGGGCATCAAGGCTGATGAAACCTCTGTCTTTGAGTGGGGCTCTACAACCAAAACGGTAACTTGGATTAGTGTTATGCAACAGGTCGAGGCTGGCAGGATTGACCTCAAGGCAGATATCAGAACTTATCTGCCCAAGGGCTTTCTCAGAAACCTCAGGTTTGACAAACCTGTCACCATGTTGGATTTGATGAATCATAAGGCTGGTTTTCAGGAAAGTGGTACAAAGTTACAGACTGATAAGGTTGAGAACCTGCTCAGTCTCAAGGATTATCTGGCCCAGGTCCAACCACCCCAAGTCTATGAGCCAGGAACGGTGACCGCCTATTCCAACTGGGGGACGGCCTTGGCCGGCTATATTGTTCAGGAAGTGACCGGTCAGGTCTTCGCTGACTATGTCAAACAGGAAATTTTTGAGCCTTTAGGAATGAAACATACTTCCATCAAACCTGATTTGTCTGACAACGCCTATGTAAAAAAAGAGCGATCCTTTAATCAGAGTTATGATCCTACAGGAAAATCTATTGGCAAGGCTTCATTCTTCATTAGTCCTTACCCTGCAGGGTCAATCATTAGTACACTGAGCGACCTCAAGACCTATGCTCAAGCCTTGCTCAAGCAAGAAGCGGGCGTTCTCTTTGACAAAAAGGCGACTTGGGATGAGCTCTTCAGAGTCAGTGATGTTTATGGAAACAGTGAGATTCCCAAAAATCGCCATGGTTTCTGGGTCATGCAGCGTGCCGTTGCGGTCACCGAACACGGTGGCAACACTAGAGGTTATTCTAACGGTCTTAAGCTGGATTTGAAAAACAAGGTCGGTCTGGTCGTCATGACTAATCAGTTTAGTGAGAAAATTTATAATTATCAAATGCCTGAATTGATCTTCGGGAAATACAAGGACTCCCCTCTGGCTAAACGGCCTAAGGATACCTATTCCGGAACCTATCTGACCTCAAGAACCTTTGTAGAAGGCCCCTTGTCTGCCTTTAATCTTCTGATGACCAAGCAGAGTCAGTCAGAAAACTTTGAGACTGAGTTGGGCCAAGGGGTTTTCCATTTTTACAATGTCGCCAAAACTCCAGATGGCAGAGAGCTTATCAGTTTACCAATAGCAGATTATCTGTCCGTCCCTCAGGGACAGGTTTGGCTTATGTACGGTACTGCTATAGCGGGAGGGCTAGCTGTTATCTATGCCCTCGGCCATCTCCTTATCAGCGCTATAACTTGGCTAATTCGCAGGCTGAAGAAGAAAACTGTACCCGCCCAGCCCAAGCTTTGGCAGCATTTACTGGCAGGACTGATTACCCTAGCAGGTCTAACTTTCGGTGTTTTGTTCATGCTATTTAGCTCTCGGGCCGTTGACACCATCCCATTCCTAGCTATTGGCTTTGCCGTGATCGGTCTGGCCCTGGTGGGTCTCCTCATCTGGCGACTGATTTTCAGACCCAAGGGACAGCTGGACTGGAGAGCCAAGCTACACTACGGTCTGAGCGTAACCGCCAGCCTTGCGACTCTCTGGTTTATCTACTTCTTTGACCTTTACCAGTGGTGGGGCATGTAAGATTATGAAAGGAAAAAATGCTAATGACTAAAGACAACAAAATGATCGAACCACACCCAAAACTGATTTGGCCTTATCTG
>NZ_JBRUHS010000007.1:0-122128 GCF_053206945.1 Streptococcus dentasini | reverse complement strand
ACGAGGACTGGTTTCATGCTTGGATTACTACTTAGAACGACATGCGTTAAAAGTTAATTGAACCGCCGTGTGCCGAACGGCACGCACGGTGGTGTGAGAGGGGCTAGTGATTAGCCTCTACTCGATTTTAAACAAAAGGCCTTAAATATCTGATGGGAGTCTTGCCTACTAGAGAAATTATAAAGCCAAAGAAGGTTGACTGTCCTCTTTACTTAGAAAAGGATCAACATTTTTTCTTTATCTTGAAAAAGCGGGAGATTAAGGGTAAAATAAAGAGAACTATACTAGGTTAGAAGTGGGCGCGATATGAAAGCAATTAAAGAATTTAAAAATAAAAAAGTGCTGGTTCTGGGGTTGGCCCGTTCAGGTGAAGCGGCTGCCCGTCTTTTATCAAAACTGGGTGCTATTGTGACGGTGAATGATGGTAAGCCTTTTGAGGAAAATCCGTCAGCCCAAGCGCTGCTGGAAGAAGGAATTAAGGTTATTTGTGGTTCTCATCCTATAGAACTTTTAGATGAGGACTTTGCCTGTATGGTAAAAAATCCAGGTATCCCTTATGATAATGCTATGGTTGCTAAAGCCTTGGAGAAGGGAATTCCTGTCTATACAGAAGTTGAACTAGCCTATCGTATTTCTGAAAGTCCAATTATTGGTATTACAGGCTCCAACGGTAAAACAACAACAACGACGATGATTGCAGATGTTCTTAATAATGGCGGCCTATCCGGTCTATTGTCTGGTAATATTGGCTACCCAGCTTCTGAAGTTGCCCAGTCAGCTACCACAGAGGATATACTTGTTATGGAGCTGTCTTCTTTTCAGTTGATGGGAATAGAGAATTTTCATCCTCACATAGCAGTTATTACCAATCTTATGCCAACTCATCTTGATTATCATGGCTCCTTTGAGGCTTATGTTGCGGCTAAGTGGAATCTTCAAAAAAATATGACGGCAGATGATTATTTAGTGCTTAATTTTAATCAAGATTTGGCTAAGGATTTAGCTACCAAGACTGCCGCAGACATCGTACCCTTTTCAACACAAGAAGTTGTAGATGGCGCCTATCTGCTCGATGGTCAGCTTTATTTCAAGGGGGAGGCCGTTATGGCGGCAGATGAATTGGGAGTGCCCGGCAGTCATAATATTGAAAATGCTCTGGCGACAATTGCTGTTGCTAAGCTATCGGGGATTTCTAATCAAGCTATTGTTGAGACTTTGTCGCAGTTTGGGGGTGTTAAGCATCGTCTGCAATCTCTAGGGCAGGTCGATGGTGTAGCCTTCTACAACGATAGTAAATCAACTAATATTTTAGCTACTCAAAAAGCTCTGTCTGGCTTTGCTAATGGTAAGGTTATCCTCATTGCCGGTGGTTTGGATCGTGGAAACGAATTTGATGATCTAGTGCCTGACATTGAAGGACTTAAAAAGATGGTTATTCTAGGTGAGTCAGCTCACCGTCTCAAACGAGCCGCTGATAAGGCTGGGGTCTCTTATATTGATGCTCAGGATGTTAAGGAAGCAGCGGGGTTGGCCTTTGAAGAAGCTGATGAGGGAGACACTGTTCTCCTTAGTCCTGCCAATGCTAGCTGGGATATGTATAAAAACTTTGAAGTCCGTGGTGACGAGTTTATCGCTGCTTTTGAAGCACTCCAAGGAGAATAGGCATGGCTAAAAGGATAGTTTTTACTGGCGGTGGGACGGTCGGTCATGTGACCTTGAATCTAATTTTGATTCCTAAGTTTTTAAAAGATGGCTGGGAAGTTCACTATATTGGTGATAAACATGGTATTGAGCATGAGCAGTTAAAACAATCAGGCTTTGACGTGACCTTTCACAGTATCGCAACCGGAAAATTGCGTCGGTATTTTTCTTTTCAAAATATGCTGGATATTTTCAAGGTTGGCTGGGGTGTTCTGCAGTCGTTAGCCATTATTGCTAGGATTAGGCCACAAGCTCTTTTTTCTAAGGGAGGTTTTGTTTCTGTCCCGCCGGTTGTAGCCGCTAAGTTGCTAGGTGTGCCTGTTTTTGTGCATGAGTCAGACTTATCCATGGGCTTGGCCAACCGCATTGCTTATAAATTTGCGACAAAAATGTACACAACCTTTGAATTGGGAACATCTTTAAGCAAGGCACAGCATGTCGGTGCCATTACTAAGGTTGTAATAAAGAAGGCTGCTGCAAAAATTTCGGAAGAACCTGCTGAAATTGCTGCTATCAAGGCTCAGTTTGACTCACAGCTAAAGACCCTCCTGTTTATTGGCGGTTCGGCTGGTGCTAAGGTCTTCAATGATTTTATTAGTCACAATCCTGATTTACTGAGAGATTATAATGTTATTAATATTTCAGGCGATAAGAGCCTCAATAGCCTGGGCAAGAATCTCTATCGTGTAGATTATGTCACAGATCTTTATCAACCCCTGATGGATATGGCAGATGTTGTTATTACGAGGGGTGGTTCTAATACCATTTTTGAGCTCTTGGCCATGCGTAAACTGCAGATCATTGTACCCTTGAGCAAGGAAGCTAGTCGGGGTGATCAATTGGAAAATGCTGCTTATTTCGAGAAAAAGGGCTATGCCCAGCAGCTGGCTGAGTCAGACTTGACCTTAGATGAGCTTGAATCCAAGTTAGATCATCTTTGGGAAGAAAAAGATAGGTATCTGGCAGCTATGGCGGCAACAGAAGAATTGAAATCACCGGATGAATTTTACAAACTTTTAAGTGCTGCTATTATCCAGAAGAAATAGGAGGGAGACCTTGGCTAAAAAACCAACGAATGATTCCTCGAAAGGGGAAGAGAAAAACGGGCTGACGGAGTGGCAGAAACGCAATCTGGACTTTCTAAAGCAAAAAGAAAAAGAAAAGAAAGAGCAAGAAAAACTGCGTAAGGAACTGCAAGCACAAAAGCGAGCACGCCTGCAAGCAAAATCTACTGGTAAAAAGGAGCTTGACGAGAAAAAAAGGGAATCTGAGTCTGCTACCCAGTCTAAATCTGCTAAGACCTTTTCAAAAAAAACAAAGATAAAGCCAGTTAAGAAAAAATCGCAAAAGAAGGCAGTTGTCAAGTCGAAACCTAAAACTAACCCTCTTTCGACTAAGTTTAAGCGGCGAATGACTAGCGTCTTAGTGCCTGCTATTCTGGGGATAATCTTCTCACTTTATCTGATGACTCCAGCCAGTAAAATTAAGCAGGTTACCGTTGATGGGGCTAATAGAACAGACAGTCAAACTGTGGTTAAAGCTTCTGGATTAGCAGATGACTCCTATACCTTCTCAACGATTTTTAACCGTTCTGAATTGGCCCGCTCTATTGAGAAAAATGATGTCTGGGTTAAATCAGCCAAAGTAGATTACCACTTTCCTTTTACTTTCACCATTAAGGTAAAAGAACATAATATTGTAGCCTATGCCCAAACTGACCAAGGCTATGAGCCTATTTTAGAAAGTGGGACCCGTCTCAACAGTCTTGAGGCTAATGACTTACCTGAACAGTTTACAACGATCAACCTTGAAAATGGTAAGTACTTATCTAGTCTGATTAAAAAGTTAACCAAAATGGACCGAAACCTGATTTCAGAGATTAAGGTGATTAGCTTAGCAGGTTCGAAAACGACTTCTGACTTGTTGAAATTAGATATGCAGGATGGCAATATTGTTTATGTTCCCTTGTCGCAGATTGATAAGAAGCTGCCATACTATGATAAAATTAAGGATAATCTGAAGGACAACCATGTTGTCGATATGGAGGTCGGTATCTTTGCTACTAGTGATGAGGGTGATGACTCTAATCAGGAAGGTGAGACATCTGAAAGTTCGTCGGCAGATGATGCGGTCCCTGAAACTGACCCTAACCAAGACAATCAGCCTGAAGCTGAAAGTTCTGATAGTAATACAAATGAAGCAGCCAACTCAGAGCAGTAGGCTGCTTTTAAAAACTATAAGCTATGTTGTGTTTCAAGTGGAAGGAAGTGATAAAACTCTCTTTTTTTTCTGTTAGGTTAAATGATTTGAGCTTGAATAAAAGTTGGCTTCTTCTTTTTTATAAGGAGGTTTTGTCTACTTAGGCACAAGTTTTTAGAGAAGAGCGGATGACTCCCTTTTTTCTAGGTCTATAGGCCAGTTAGGTAGCTGAAAATAGGAATAACAAAATCAACAACTAGGCCGATAATGACCACAGCGATAGCAGCCATGGCTCCTTCCAGTTCTCCTAGCTCTAGAGCAAATGCCGCTCCAACGGTATGGCCTGAGGTGCCCAGCCCTAAGCCGACGCCAATTTCACTTTTATCGAGGCGGAAGAATTTAACGAGTTTTTTACCTAAAGCGTAAATAATAACGGCGTTGAGAATACAAGCCATGGCGGTAACAGCTGAATTACCTCCAATGGCACTAGCGATAGGAAGGGCGATAGCTGTTGTTGCAGCTTGTGGCAGCATAGAAGCAGTGCTGACATGACTGAGCCCAATCATTTTAGAAATGCTAACAATGAGCATTAAAGAAATAACCATGCCTAATGTTAAGCTGGTGAGAATTTCCAACCAGTATTTTTTAATGGTGGCATTCTTCTTATAAAGCGGTACAGCAAAAGCGATAGTGGCTGGATTGAGGAACCAGAAAATCAAATCACCGCCGGGCTTATAGGCTTGGATGTAGAGGGTTTTAGCATCGGTACCCAGTCCTTTAGCCAGTAAAATCAAGAGAATAATACCGGCAACCATAGCAAAGAAAAGGGGCTGCAAGAGAAAGAATCCCTTGCTTTTCTTGAAGAGATACTGACCGATGGTATAGAGAATCAGTGAGAAGCAAATACCGAAAATAGGTGTTTTCAATAGTTCCATTTTATTTACCCTCTACTTCCTTTGCAAATTTTTTCAATGTATGAAAATGAAGTTTTTCTGCTAATTTAGCTAGACTGACTTGTCTTAGAGATAGAATAACACGAGTAACATAAGTGACGATGACCAACATGGCAACTGTTGACAATCCAATGACCAGTATTAACTGTAAGCCTTCTGCCTGAAGAATATTGAGATTGGCAGCGATAGAGATGCCTGATGGAACGAACATAAAACCAATCATACTGATAAGGAGAGAACCTAATGAGTCTACCCATTCTACCTTGATGAGGTGGCTGCTGAGTAGAGCATACATCAAGATAAGCCCGATAACTGTAGCTGGAATGGGCAAGGCTTTGGGCAGCAGCTCCGAGATGATTTGAGAAACCAAAAGGATAGCTGTATAGATAGACATTTGGATAAACATAGGTGCTGATTTAGTTTGGTGGGACTCAGTTGCTTTTTTCATGATGCAGATAGCTCCTTTTTTTATTGAACGGCTTTATTATATAAAATTTTTTGGTAAGCGTTTTCAACCCTAAGCCCGGTTGCAAAAAAAAGAAGCTGAAATGCAATTTTCAACTTCTCAACGACAACACATCTTTGTATTGATAGGTAACTTTTATAGGGTAAGGTGGTTGTTTAATGCTTTTAAATAGGAGCGTCCAACAGGGAATTTGTCACCATTGGTCATGACTAGCAGAAGGGTGTGATTAAACCAAGGCTGGATTTCTTTAATCATTTCAAGATTGACAATGGTATTGCGATGAATTTGCAAAAGATTGGGAGAAACCGCCCGCTTTTTAAACCAATTGAGGGGCTTTTTGACAGTATAACTGCTATCTTTAGTACTGACGGTTAGCTCACCATCTTCAACGCTGGCGGCAACGACATCGGCTAGTTTTAAAACGACACTGCGGTCGGCTAGTGTCAAGGTCAGTAATTCAACACTTTTTTGTGATTTGGCAGTATCTGTCTCAGGGGTGTTTAGTTTCTGAATTTTTTGTACCTTGGCTAGGGCCTTGTCAACGCGTTGCTGCTCAAAGGGTTTTAGGATATAATCTACAGCATTGCTGTCAAAGGCCTGAACAGCATAGTCGTCGTAGGCGGTGGCAAAAACAACAAGAGGCGGCTGGGCCAGTTGTTCTAATTGATTGGCTAGAGTAAAACCATTCTCCTCACTGAGGGAGATATCCAGAAAAATCAAATCAATTGCCTGACGAAAGAGAATTTTTTCTGCTGAGCTAATATCTTCTGCCTCAAAAATTTCTGGCTGAGCAATCTGCTGGCTGTTCTGGATTAAAAAGTTTAATTCCTGCCTGGCTAGTTGTTCGTCATCAAGAATCAGAATTTTCATGCTTATCATCTCCGGTATTGATATTATTAGGAATAGTGTACCAGACAGTGGTTCCCTCAGAGTCACTGTCAAAATGCAGGCGGCTGACACTGCCGTAAAGAAGGTTAAGGCGATTGTTAAGATTGACTAAGGCAGTTCCCGAACCTGTACTTTCTGAGACAATTTCTTGACCTAGCTTATCAATGATGGCAGAAGAAATCCCTGTCCCATTATCCCTGACAACTATTTTATAACTGCCTTGCTCATCTGTTATCGTAATAAGGATACGGTTATTGGTTTTGCGGTCTTTAAAAGCATGGCGAACAGCGTTTTCGACTAAAACCTGAAGTCCAAAAGGAGGAAGAGTCATGGATTCTGGGACTGTAATGTTATAGTCTAACTGGTACTTGTCAGGAAAACGGAGCTTTTCAATATTCATATAAGCATCGACATGGGATTTTTCCTGTTCTAGGGTTACTTCACGATCTTGACCGCCTTGTAGGCTGGTTCTAAAAAAGGTGCTCAGCTGCATGAGGGCATAGCGTGCCTTGCTGGTATCAATACGGATTAGGGCACTGATGGTATTGATGGCATTGAAGAAAAAGTGGGGATTAATTTGAGCTTGAAGGGCTTTAATTTCAGCGATGCTAGCGAGCTTATTCTGCTCCTCAGCAATGCCTATGGCCAGCTGTCCTGAGAAGATCTGTGCTAAACCCAGAGCTAAGTTCTCTTCTACCTCTGTTATCTGTTTATCACCAGCAAAGTACATTTTCAGGGCTCCAACAGTCCTAGTGTTGATTTTGAGTGGAACGACAATAGCTGAATTGAGAAGGCAGCTTTTGTCAGGGCAGGAAATGGCTGATTTATCAAGAGCAGTCTGAGATTCTCCACTTAAGATAACACTTTTAGAGAGGTCGGTTTTAACGGGCTGTCCAGCAATATGGTGATCCTGCCCTATTCCTATGTGGGCTAGAACATTGGTGCGATCTGTCAGACCTACGGCATCAAAATTGGTATGGGCTTTGATAATGGTGCAGACCTTAGCTGCTGATTGCTGACTCAGCCCCTGTCGGAGATAGGGCAGGGTTTGCCGTGTTAAATCTAGGACATCCCGTGTCTGGACAGCCCGTAGCTGCTGTTCATTAGAAAGATAAGTCTTGAGGATAGCCAGAAATAGGGTCGATCCCAGACAATTGAGCAGCATCATCGGGATGACGATTAATTTGACCAGATCCCAACCTGTAAAAAATCCAACAAAGAGCATCTGGATAGACTCTGCCAACAAGCTGATAAAAATAACTTGAGCAGTCGAGGGGTAGAGCTTTTTACCTCTTAGATAATCGCCAATGCGACCACTGAGATAACCGACTAGAGAAGAACTGACAATATAAAAGGCACCGGAAAAATTTCCTTGGAGGAAGCGATGAATACCTCCGATAAAACCTACCACCGTACCGACTAGAGGTCCCCCTACTAGACTGGCGGTAGTGATGACTAGTGTTCTGGTATTAGCCAATGAATCTGAATGAGAAATAGAAGTGAGGATCGGTCTTTCAACCAAGCTTCGATCTCCTCTGATTTCGATTCCCGTCATATTGGAGATAATGACAAAAATACCAAAGATGATCATCAAGTCAATTGTTTCACGCTTGGATCGTTCACCAATTAGCTGCCGAAAGTAACTGTTATTGACAAGTAAGAAGGCTAGAATCATAATAATTCCCAGCCTTTGGAAAAGCAGAATCATTAACATAGCGAGAGCCTCCCATAGCTGCCTGCTGTATGACTATCCCTAGTATCTGCCTCAAAGAGCCTATTTGGCTAAATAAGGATAGATAGCTTGGTAGTCTGTGATAATTTTATCAGCTGCACTTAAATCTTGGAGTGGATAATCAGGATTGGCAAAACCAAAGCAGTACATTCCAGCTGCTTTGGCGGCCAGACTGCCATTTTTAGTATCTTCGATAACGGTGCAGTCGGCGGGATTGACCTTTAAAAGTTGAGCTGCTTTTAAAAAGACGTCGGGAGCTGGTTTTGAATGCGGCACTGCTTCACCAGTCACCATGTAATCAAAACAGTCTGCCAACTCTAACTCTGTCAGCGCATACTGAATATCACCTAAGGGGGAGGATGATGCAACAGCTAAACGGTAATCATGATCGTAAAGCCAGTGTATTAACTGCTGGGCACCCTTGATGGGACGAACACCATCGCGTGCTATCATTTCAGAACGCCGTTTATTCATTTCTGCAATGTAATCCGATACAGATTTAGGCAGTTGAAATTCGTCCTTCATTTTTTGCCACATGAATTCAAAGGTGGTCCCCATATACTGATATTGGTAACTTTCATCGGTATCAATTCCATGATCCCTCAGGATCTGCGTTTTAGTCTGCAAAAAAGTATACTCTGAGTCAACAATAACACCGTCCATATCGAAGATAATAATTTTTTTCATGGCTTCCTCCTCAATCTTGTGCCTCTATTGTAAACGTTATCTTTTACATTTTCAACCAGAAGATAGCCAGCCTGTTTCTTTGAGTATGAATAAGGAAAATGCAAAAAAGCTATTAAAATTCAGTGGCATTAAGCTTTGAGGTTAGTTTGCAGGGGAACGAGAATTTTAAATCTAATTTGAAAATCTCTCCATCTTTCGCTATAATAGGACGTTGTTAGCTCGGCCTTTGGCCGGCTTGTAATAAATATAAGAATAGAGTTTGAAGTAGCAAGGGCTGGGCTTGCCCTACTATTTCAAATAATAAAGGAAGCAAGATGACACTTCAAGATGCAATTAAAAGACGGCGAACCTTTGCGATTATCTCTCACCCAGACGCAGGTAAGACAACCATTACTGAGCAGCTACTCTATTTTGGGGGTGAAATCCGCGAAGCGGGTACCGTCAAGGGAAAAAAGACTGGAACCTTTGCCAAGTCAGACTGGATGGATATTGAGAAACAGCGTGGAATTTCTGTAACATCCTCGGTTATGCAGTTTGACTATGCTGGCAAGCGTGTCAACATCCTAGATACACCGGGGCACGAAGATTTCTCTGAAGATACCTATCGGACCTTGATGGCGGTGGATGCAGCTGTCATGGTAGTCGATTCTGCTAAGGGGATTGAGGCGCAGACCAAGAAACTTTTTGAGGTCGTAAAGCATCGTGGTATCCCCGTTTTTACTTTTATCAATAAGTTGGATCGTGATGGGCGAGAACCCTTAGACCTCTTGGAAGAATTAGAGGATGTCCTAGGTATCGCCAGCTATCCTATGAACTGGCCAATCGGTATGGGCCGATCCTTTGAGGGACTCTACGATCTTCACAACCAGCGATTGGAGCTCTACAAGGGTGATGAGCGCTTTGCTGAAATTTCAGATGGAGATACCCTCTTTGCCAGCAATCCCTTCTACGAACAAGCTAAGGAAGATATCGAGCTTCTGACTGAGGCCGGTAATGAATTTTCAGAAGAAGCCATTTTGGCGGGTGAGCTGACTCCCGTTTTCTTTGGTTCGGCTTTGACAAACTTTGGGGTACAGACCTTTCTTGATACCTTTTTAGAATTTGCCCCAGAACCACATGGCCACCAAACGACGGATGACCGTGTGATCGATCCTTTGGATAAGGATTTTTCCGGTTTTGTTTTTAAAATTCAAGCCAATATGGATCCCCGCCATCGCGACCGTATTGCCTTTGTGCGTATCGTTTCTGGTGAGTTTGAGAGAGGTATGTCAGTCAACTTAACGCGGATGGGTAAGGGGGCTAAATTGTCCAATGTTACCCAATTTATGGCCGAATCACGGGAAAACGTGGAAAATGCTGTTGCTGGTGACATAATTGGCGTTTACGATACGGGGACTTATCAAGTTGGTGATACTCTTACCGTCGGCAAGAATAAGTTCGAATTTGAGCCGCTGCCAACCTTTACACCCGAACTCTTTATGAAGGTTTCAGCCAAGAATGTCATGAAGCAGAAGTCCTTCCATAAAGGCATTGAGCAGCTGGTGCAAGAGGGAGCTATCCAGCTCTATACCAATTATCAAACCGGTGAATATATGCTGGGAGCTGTCGGTCAGCTTCAATTTGAAGTTTTTAAGCATCGTATGGAAGGTGAATACAATGCTGAAGTGGTCATGACCCCGATGGGCAGTAAAACGGTGCGATGGATTAAGCCTGACGACTTGGATGAGCGTATGTCGTCCAGCCGTAATATTCTTGCCAAGGATCGTTTCGATCAACCCGTTTTCCTCTTTGAGAATGATTTTGCCCTGCGTTGGTTTGCAGATAAGTATCCAGATGTGGAGTTAGAAGAGAAGATGTAATTATGTGTGGAAGCTACCTTCAAGGGTAGCTTTTTATATGGGGTTCTTAGATTAGGCAGATATTTAAGATTATCACCTTAAAAATCTCATTAATTAGTGATAAAACAGAAAAATTATTGATAAATATAGGTTTTGTAAGCAATTTGTTGTAGAGATGACAGTTTTTTTATATGAAAATTATGTTACAATAACGTAAACTATCATTAAGGAGAAATGTCTATGTCATTGGAAAAAAAAGAATATTTCAGTTTTCGTAAATTGAAATTTGGGCTGGCTTCTGTCGCCGTTGCAGCTTCTTTAACGGGGGCAGCCAGCGCTGCTCAAGCTGATGAAGCGGATTATCAGGAGGCTCAATCAGGCAGTCAAGGGCAGACAGCTGTCAATCAGCTGTCTGAGTCAGAGGAGCACACTCAAGTAAAAGAGCAGGTAACAGCTGCTCCCACTGCAGTAGCGCCTTCAGAAGGACAAGATCAAGAACTTGCTTCCAGTCAGGAAGATGGAGCTGTTAGTAGCGAAGTTCAAGCAACTGAAACATCAGAAAATACCAGCACAGCTGTCAGTCAATCGCTGGATTCTGAGTCGGTAGAGTTACAGACAGAAGCGGCGGTGTCTCGCATGCCAGCCCTTAGCCCAGAAGTCGCAAAATTAGCTTTTAGGCAGGCTGATGTTGCTAAGACGCGCTATCGTAACACTTTTGTTGATGATGGTCAGGGGAATTGGTACTATCTAGATAACGAGGGCAGTAATGTCACAGGCAGCCAAACGATTCAGGGCAAGGAAATGTATTTTGCCCAAGATGGTAAGCAAATCAAGGGACAAGAAGTTACTATTGACAATAAGGTTTATTACTACGATGCCGATAGCGGTGAGAAGTGGTTCAATCGCTTCCGTATGGGTAGTGATGTCCAGACTTGGTTCTACTATGGAAATGATGGTGCCCGCGTGTCAGGAGCTCAATCTATCAATGGCCAGAATCTTTATTTTGATCCTGATACTGGTAAGCAAGCCAAGGGTATTTTTGCGGTTGATAAGGATGGTAAAAACCACTACTATGATAGAAACAGCGGTAATCGTGTAGAAAATCGTTTTCTCCAAGTCGCTGATAAGTGGTATTATCTGGGATCGGATGGTGTTCCTCTGACCGGAGCGCAGACGATCAATGGCCAAGAACTTTACTTTAACGCTGACGGCAGTCAAGTCAAGGGGGATTTTGCAGAGTTTGGTGGTGCTAAGCACTACTATGAGGCAGGTTCAGGAGATTTAGTCAAAAACACCACCCGGGTGATTGATGGTGTTACTTATGACTTTAATCATCAAGGGGAAGCAGTGGCTCTCAATCAGATTGAGACAGTTAAAGCCAGTATTGTTATCAGCAGCTATGAATTCGGTCCCAGTGTGTCAAAGGTGATCCTGCAGTTTAATCAACCAGTGACTCCTGCGGTTATCCACAATGAGGCGACTGTTACTACTGCAGGGCTTGAACGTAAAATTCTCAATTCTTATGTATCCGATGCAGAAGGCCATGTCGTCTATTTTGATAGTAGCAACTATGTGACCTTGGAGCTGGATGTTCCTTATAACACAGCAGATAGCAGTAAGAATGCCTCGCCATTCACTTTTGATCTTGCTGCCTTCCGTAATAACTGGGTTGGCAGTTACATAGTTAAGGTTGATAATTTACAAGTAGAGGCTGATGGTTCGGATAAGCGTCAGACCGTAAATTCTGAACAAGATGCCATTAATAATCGTCTCTTACCCGATACTGATCGCTTTTCAGAACGCGGTAAACTCAGTCAATATCAGTATGCTGCCTACCAGCCTGAGCAGGCCAAAGCTGGTGAAAAAAATCCACTTATCGTCTGGTTGCATGGTGTTGGGGAGGTTGGTACAGATGTGAATATTCCTCTTTTAGCGAGCAATGCTGTTAAGCTAACTGAAGATTCTATCCAAGATCACTTTACATCAACAGGTAGGGGGAAGCAGAAAGGAGCTTACGTTCTTGTGCTGCAAACGCCAACGCCTTGGAACAAGGACGACACATCCAGTTTGATGGCAGCGATTCGTTCTTATGTAGCTGCGCATCCTGATGTTGACAGCCGGCGTATTTACCTATCCGGGGTCTCCAATGGTGGGGGGATGACCTTAGATATGGGGGTAGCCTATCCAAATTACTTTGCTGCTCTAGTACCAATTGCTGCTCCTTATGATGACTATCTTAGCAATAACAATGAAACGATTAGTGCTACGGCTATCAGCGCTTTGAGAAATCAACCCATGTGGCTGATTCATACGCGGGCAGATGATACTGTTGACCCTGATACTAATGTTTTGCCTTTCTATAAAGACTTGCTTAAAGCAGGTGCACAAAATAAATGGCTCTCTTACTTTGAGAGTAATGTCGGTCAATTTAATCCTAACATTACCTACAATGGTCACTGGTCCTGGGTTTACTTCCTGAATGATCAGGTTACTGGTGTTCAAAATACGGATAATGCTAAAAACTGGGATGGTTTATCTGGAATGGTAGCGACTAATGCTACTCACGGTGGTGATGGTCAAGCTGTCGTAAATGATCGATCTTACGGCAATGTCTTTGATTGGCTCAATGCTCAGGTGAGACGCCGTCGGTAATCCTCTATAAAAAGAAAGATCTCAGATGTCTTATCTGGGATCTTTTTGTATGATGAATTGTCACATTAAGTGCACATTTTTTCCCTAGAACACTTCATAAGGAGTTTTCCAGCCTAGGCATTTTCGTGGTCTGTTGTTTAACTTATCCTCCCATTCCTGAATGATTAAGGGGTGTGCTTCTGTTAAATCACTTCCTTTTGGGAAGTATTCCTGTAATAGTCTGTTTGTATTCTCATTTGTTCCACATTGCAAGGCGCATGAGTTAGGGAAATAAACCTCAACACTAAGCTTATAGGTGAGTTCATGATGTCTTGAGAATTCCTTTTTAAGCAGGCTTTAAGTGCATACAACTATTCTTTGAAATCTTTCAGGCCTTGTTTGTAAAAATAACCGCCTATGATACAGCTAATATCTGCGATAAAACCAAAGGAGATATTGACGGGGAGAGCAATGATAAAGAGGGTATGAGCTGCCGATGGAATGTTATTTTGTCCAGAATATTTTCTCTTAGCCAGAAGACCATAGATGAAGGTGACAATTTTTATTATGAGACTGATAAAAGCAAACACTAGATAGGTGAGTCCTGCTAGAGCTTCATCATCGGAAGTCGTTGACTGAATGGCCATATAGGAAAAAATGCTCCATTTTAACAGTCTTAAAACTAGAGCTAATCCCCCTCCATATAAGCCTAATTTAGCATTAATACTGGCTAAGTTATTCGATTCCATGTCTTTCTCCTTAGATACTTATCTTTGCTTGATTCAGTCTATCAGAGAGAAGCAGCTAATGCAAATTAAGTTGCGATGACAAAAGTTAAGCTGAAGTAGAATGGATAAACCAGCATCTGAGCATTGAACATTCATCACCTAAAAAGGCTCTGTAATTTCTGATGGGGATTTACCCACCGCAGGAATTACAGAGCCCAATAAATAGCAAGGGAAAACAAGGAAAATTGATAGCCTTACAATGATTGATTTTATTTTTCCTTTTGACAAGCGTTTTTTGGCTAAACAACAGCAGAGAAGGGGGATTATCTATTATGAGTCAGGTTTTGAAAAAAGTAGATTTTAAGAAAGCGCTATTAGGAGCCGTTGAACTCAATGTTTAAGAGTCTTAAGGCACGATCGAAGTAACTATCGTCATTAGCGATGTCATCTCTATCCTCTCTATACAGTTTTAAGTCGTCGGTAATAATACCTTGGATAGGACTCTGAAGGAATTGCATCATCAGGCTGTCTTGGTTGATAGTCCAAATATAGAGCTGTTTTCTTTGTTGGGCAGCTGACAGGAGAGTGATATCGTTGTAAGAAAATTCCTCTAAGGCATAAAAATCAACCTGATAATCGGGAATTGGTCCTAATTGCAGGGAAATAAGATAACCGGTATCAGCCTGAGGCAGTTTAGTTTCAAGGTTTTCAATCAGCTGACGGTCCAGTGACATAATCTTGTTGTTTTTTGTGATATGCAGCTGTTTGGCCTCCTTGATAAAAGCATCAAGGAAGACTTGAGGGTTATGGTTGTAAGGCTTGAGTTCAATAGCAATTTTTTGGTGATCTTGCTGGGCTGCTGTCATAAAATCTTTAAAGGAAGCGATATGACTGGTATAGCCGTTTTGGTGAGTTTTAAGACTAGTGACTTCGGCTAAGGTCATGTCAGAAATATTTTTATTAATCCCTGTCAGCCGTTTGATGTTTTCATCATGACTGACGACAAACTGATGATCTTTGGTCATAACGACATCCATCTCCGAATAATCAGCTCCAGCCTTGTGAGCAGCTTGCATAGCAGGGATGGAGTTCTCAACGGCACGACTGACATCCCCACGATGGGCAACCATTTGGGGATGATTCGTATTCTGTAGGAGATATAAAGAGAGGCCGTTGGAGGCAATCCAAATTATTAGACTTAGTATAAAGATGGGCCGAGACCATTTAGGAATTGCTGTCCTGCCTTCCCTTTTAGTAGGTGAAGCTGTTGATAACAGCGCATTACTCAGGAAGAGCTGCTGTACTAGAGTGATGATAATGGCATATTTTAAGGCGGTATGAAGGACAAATGTCAGGCTCCTCATCAAGCTGTAGAAAAAAGTTTCAATGACAAGATTTTGTCCATCTGGATCCAGAAGTGTAAAGAAGGGGATGCTGATACCGTAGAGCAGAGCTAAGAGTGTACTAGTTCCAAATGTATAGATACCAACTAGGCTTAAAAGCTTTATTTGCTGATTTTTAGTAAGCAACCAACTATCTCTTAGCGCTTGACTGGGCTTGTGACTACTTAAGGTATAAAGAGGCAGAAAGTAGATAAATCGCAGATTTAAGTAGGCTACCAGCCCAAGCATCGCCCAGTAGAAAGCCTTACCTGTTTGTGTTTTAACCAGTTCTTCTGAAATAAAGTTAGGAATTTTAAAGTGTTCAAGGGGGGTTGAATTTAGTCCAAGATTAGCAATAGGGACCATGAGTAAAAGATAGCAGAGGAAAATCAACAACTGAGGCCCAAGGAGCTGATGGAGTTTATAGGGAAGTTCTTTCAGGCGCTGCTTTAGGGAAGGTCCCTGATAGGTATTGGCGACTGTCGCTGTTAAAATGGCAAATTCTAAATAGATCATGCTGGCCAAAAGTAGCAAGTAGATAAATAGAAAACTGAGGGCTAGTGGGTGTGCAAAAAGATCCGGCAGATCATCAGGGCTGAGACCGGTTATCCCGGCAAAAAGCAGAATACGGTTAAAGACAAAGGCCAGAATTCCCTTAGCGACATAAGCTAAGCCAATCTGGAGCACAATGCTGGTCAAGATGTAAGTCCAGATATAGGTATGCAAATTTTTCCCTACCTCTTTTAATAAAGATCGCAGCGACAAGATAAATCCTCCTTCTCTTAGAATACAAAACTGATTTGATAAATAATCTGGTTGACAGTTAGAGATTGAAAAATAGGGTCAAAGCAGCAATAGATCAAGAAAAAAACAACTGCTGACTATCCTTGGGTACAAACACAGATAAGTTTATACGGTTCAACCGTGGCTGTGAGATCCTGGGCTTAGCCCCTATCTGTAAGTTCAAGATTGCCTGAAATGGCGGCAAGGACTCATACGCTCGCTCAGTTGGCCGAGGCAACCAGCAGACGCAATCTATCCAGTCGTATTGTGACCTTATTCAAAAGCGATCAAATTAGTTCAATTTTTAAAAAGCTATTGATTTATAGATAGTTTTAAGATTATTGTAACATAATCTTGGTTCAGGTTTGATTTATTTTATGACGTAAGTCTGGACAATTTAAGGCTAGGCGGACTATTAGAAATGACCTAGCTTTGAGCCAAACCATTTGTAATAATTACCCATCAAATACAGTCATAGATTTCTCTAATTCTTGTGACAGATGGCTTCGTTTATGCGCTTGGTAATCAGGATTATTTTTGACGAGATTATAGCGTTTGGAGAGATTCCAAGTCCCCGTAGGGTTGAGTTCAGGATGGTTGGATACAAAGTCGATCGTCAAATCCCATTCGCGGATATAGCCCAGAGGTCTTGAATGATAGGTGACGCCATCAATAGCAGTATCACCGTAGGAGCGATGAGCATGACCAAAAACGACATCTGCAACCCCGTAAGCTGAGAAGAGCTGGTGAAATTTCTGACTACCTAGAAAAGCATTAAATGGCATAAAGCGCTCATGGGTCATAGTGAACCGGCTATGGGGGACAAAATGCATGGCAATAATCAGCCGGCTGGTATCTAATTTATTTAGCTGCTCTTCTAATTTTGTCAAAATGCGCTCCGTAATTTGAGCATCACCTAAGGAGCGATTCAGTCTGCGGTCAAACCAAAATGTTTTCTTGCGTCGTATAATTTGGTCAATGGGCTCAGGTGAGAGGGAGTAGTCATACCAACCATGAAAGGCTAAAAGCTGCCGCTGTCCCAAGTTGTAAACTTGGAAATCCAAAGTCTCGATTTCTGTATCGGATAAGTCTAGCATATCGTGATTTCCTAAATTATAGGTTACTTCAAAATCCTGAGCTAGACTGTTTAGGAAGGGAAGAGAGACCTCTGTGTGGTGGTTGGAAATATCACCGGCGATATGAAGGTGGTCGATTTTTTTATCTATCAAGGTTGTGCGAAGAGTTCTTATTTCAAACTCGCTGAATCGGTTAAGATCGATGTGGAGGTCGCTCATAATTGCTAGTTTTGTCATGGGTCTATTGTAACAGAAAAATGCTTTCCGGTGTTAGCTATTTAGTCTGGGAGCCAGATCGTCGAGTCTCATTTTTGTAGTAGCAAATAGCAGAAGTAACAATACAACACATGGCAAATTTAAGGGCTTTGTGGTAAAATACTAAGGATACTAAGTAGATAGGAGAAACCTAATGGAAGTGGCTGAAATCCGTCAAAAAATAGTAGAAAATCAAGAGAAGTTGACTAGCTTCAGGAGGTCTCTTTGACCTCGATCGTCTAGAAGAAGACATCGCTTTGTTGGAAAACAAGATGACAGAGCCAGATTTCTGGGATGATAATATCGCTGCTCAAAAAACTTCACAGGAGCTCAATGAACTTAAGCAAAAATACGATACTTTTAGGCAAATGGAAGAGCTAGCAGAGGAGTCCGATCTTTATTTAGAAATGCTGGAGGAAGACAGCAGTGTTCAGGAAGAATTGGAAGAAACGCTTGAAAAATTAGATCGGATGATGACCAGTTACGAGATGGCCTTGCTCTTGTCCGAACCTTACGATAATAATAATGCTATCTTAGAAATTCATCCGGGTTCAGGGGGGACCGAGGCTCAGGACTGGGGAGATATGCTGCTGCGCATGTATCAGCGTTATGGCAATGCCAAGGGATTTAAGGTTGAAACCTTAGATTATCAGGCTGGTGATGAAGCCGGTATTAAATCAGTAACCCTCTCTTTTGAAGGTCCTAATGCTTACGGCCTGCTTAAGTCGGAAATGGGGGTTCACCGCCTAGTTCGGATATCGCCTTTTGATTCAGCTAAACGTCGCCACACCTCCTTTACATCGGTTGAAGTCATGCCGGAATTGGATGACAGTATAGAGATAGAGGTGCGTGAAGATGACATTAAAATGGATACCTTCCGTTCAGGTGGTGCTGGTGGACAAAATGTTAACAAGGTTTCGACGGGTGTTCGTTTGACCCATCTCCCAACGGGCATTGTTGTGGCATCGACGGTAGACCGTACCCAGTATGGTAATCGTGATCGAGCAATGAAGATGCTCCAATCTAAGCTCTATCAATTGGAACAGGAGAAAAAAGCGCAAGAAGTTTCTGCTCTCAAGGGTGACAAGAAAGAAATTACTTGGGGCAGTCAAATTCGCTCCTATGTCTTTACCCCTTACACGATGGTCAAGGATCACCGTACCGGTTATGAGGTTGCTCAGGTTGATCGGGTTATGGATGGCGATCTTGATGGCTTCGTTGATGCCTATCTCAAATGGCGGATAGAAGAATAAGATAGATTCAGAAAGGAAAACTATGGCACTTATTGAATTAAAAAGAGTCTCTAAGAAATATGATCGCGGTGCTGCGGCCCTGCGGGATATTTCGCTGAATATCCGACAGGGAGAGTTTGTTTACCTAGTTGGTCCCTCAGGAGCAGGAAAATCTAGCTTGATTCGCCTGCTCTACCGCGAAGAGCCTGTTAGCCGTGGTTCGATCAAGGTTGGGCAGTTCCACCTCAATAAAATCAAAAAGAGACAGATTCCTATCCTGCGTCGTTCCATCGGTGTGGTCTTTCAGGATTACAAATTACTTAACCACAAGACGGTTTATGAAAATGTGGCGTTTGCGATGGAAGTTATTGGTGAAAAGCCCCGCATTATTCAAAAACGGGTTAAGGAGGTTCTCAGACTAGTAGGGCTGAAACACAAAGAACGTTCTTTCCCTAAGCAGCTGTCTGGTGGTGAGCAGCAGCGCGTCGCAATTGCGCGTGCACTGGTCAACAATCCGCGAGTTTTAATTGCGGACGAGCCAACTGGTAACTTAGATCCAGAAATTTCTGAGGAGATTATGACCCTTTTAGAACGTATCAATGAACAAGGAACAACGATCTTGATGGCAACTCACAATAGTACAGTTGTCAATACTCATAAGCATCGTGTTCTAGCCTTGGAAGAAGGTAAGATTGTCCGTGACGAAGAGAAAGGGGAGTACGGTTACAATGATTAGTAGTTTTTTCCGCCACTTAAAAGAATCCTTTGTTAGCCTGAGGCGGCAGGGATGGATGACCTTTGCGGCTGTGTCATCTGTAACCATCACTCTGGCTTTGGTTGGACTTTTTGCCGCTGTCTTGCTCAATATTAACAAATTGGGGAACGATGTCGAAAATAATCTGACAATCAATGTTTACATGGAAACCAATGTTTTTGATGGGCATCAGACAAACTCTGATGGCAGCAATAATGATAGTTATCATACTATTTATAATCAGATTCAGGCTATTGATGGTGTCAAATCTATTAAGTTCTCCGATCGGAATGAGCAGCTGAAAAATCTGCAGGATGAATATGGGGAAGCTTGGTCTTACGATGAAACCAACAACCCTCTCTACGATGCGTATTTAGTTAAAGTTGATTCAGCGGATGACATGAAAAAGATCTCCGAGGAGATTAAAAAAATTGAAGGCGTTAATGATGCTAATTACGGCGGTGTTGATACCGAACAATTAACTGCGGTAGTCGGTCGTATTCGAACTTGGGGAACGGCTGGTACAGTACTTTTGGTGTTAGTAGCGATCTTCCTAATTTCTAATACTATTCGCATTACTATTATGTCTCGTAAAGATGACATTGTCATTATGCGCTTGGTCGGTGCTAAGAATTCTTATATCCGAACACCCTTCTTCTTTGAGGGAGCTTGGATCGGTATTCTAGGAGCGATTGTACCGGCCGTGGTTGTTTATTTCCTTTATAAAGCAAGCTTAAATGGTATTGGGCCATCTTTGGCAGCTGAAAACCTTGGCCTTTACCCAGCTGACCCCTTCCTTTACTATCTGGTGGGGAGCCTGTTTTTAATCGGTATTGTTATTGGTTCTATCGGATCCATGATTTCTATCAGTCGTTACCTTAGAGCCTAAGGCAGCAAAGTTAAATTAGGTTTGGATCGGTTCAATTTAGTGAGTATAATCATAAAGGTGTTATGATTTCAGTGTGTCATTATCACAGTTAATAGTTGAACAGAGAGTGGGGCTCAATCAGTAATCGTGGCAAAATCACGATTTTGATTGTCCTCGCTCTCCTATTTTAAGGCTCAGGCCTCTGCCACTTTCCTGTTTTTAGATGGCAGACTTTGGCAGTCTATCCCCAAACTGTTGGAGCTATCACTTGGATGGTTGTTAAACAGTCCACTGGACTGTTTAAGGGGGTGCCTAAGATAGGGAAGCGCCCTAAGATAAGGGACCCCCAATCAGCAGTGGTTCATTGGTGCTAAAGCACCTAATGAACTGTGCAGGGGTAAGACTTCTTGGCATAGCCAACAAGTCTTACTCCCAACCACTGCGTTGATCTGATAAATCTAGAGTATCTACTAAGAGTCTGGACTTTTGTCACAGACTCTTTTTCTTACGGTTTCCAGTCAGTTTTTCTCAGAGAGAAAAACAAGAGAACCACCACCTTAGTTGGTGGCTGATTATACAGTTGACATATATAGTTTAACTGTATATATTATCACTATAAAGTTTAACTGTATAGTTGAACGATATAATATTAGAAAGGACAAAACATGAGGCGCAATAAGGATCTTCCCTTGACGGAAACGACTTATTATATTTTATTGGCTCTATTTGAACCGGCTCATGGCTATGCCATCATGCAGAAGGTTGATGAGATGAGTGATGGCGATGTTTGGATAGCTGCTGGGACAATGTATGGTGCTATTGAAAATCTTCTCAAACTACAATGGATTCAATCAGTTCCAAGTAATGATAAACGTCGGAAAGTCTATCAAATAACTTCAGCTGGTAGAGAAATACTGGAATTAGAGATCCAGCGATTGAAAAAAATGGTGACCATAGCAAATAATTTGGATAAAAAATAATATACAGGGAGGATTTAGAAAGGGGCAAATTATGAAGAAATATCGTGTATTCTTTTATAATTTAAAACAAGAGGAAGAATGGATAAATGCTATTCAAAAAGGTGGCTATCGTCTCACTGCGGTAAATCCATTACTTTTTAGATACACCTTTGAAAAGTTACATGAAGAAGACTTCGTTAAACCAGTCAGGTTAGACTTTAGGAGTAAAATGACGAGCGAGGATTTTCAGGAATACTTGACCCTGTTTAATGACAGTGGGTGGAAATTCATTTACGGTGATAAGTGGGCAGGAAAAAATATTTTTTAAAGATACAAACAAATGCTCAGGATAGTAGTAATAATATTTTTTCAGATAAAGAGTCTAAAAGAGCTCTACAAAAGAGGATAATATCTAACCTAGGTGGCTTAGCGCTATTTTTCTTCCTATTAGCACTTACGGAATTTATCAGCAAGGCCAACAATGATTTTTTGTTTTCCTTTATAAACGTGAAAGAACAGTATTTAACCCCTGGTCTGTGGCAGCTAAGGGGGACCCTCCTTCTGGTTTTCTTTCTTATTTGAAACACCATTTGTTATCCTTTTTAGGACCCCAACGCTTGCTATTATTTATCTTTTAATTTCATTAGGCTATGTAAAGGTCTGTCTCAGTAGCTACAAGCAGTATCGCGGTTAAGGAAAATTGACTTCTGCCAAATCGTGATTCTTTAATCTCTAACCTTATAGATTGCATGATTGTATATTGGTATCTTATGTCTGTTTCTGCCGCTTTTGTTTTCTTATTTAGAAATACTGAGATTCATGTGATGAGGCCTATCGTGACTAAGTTTGACAGGAAATTTGTAATTCAGGGTAGTACCTTGTTTTGTTGGTTTTCAATTGTCATATTTCGGTTTAAAAACCCAGTTAACCCTACTTTTCTCCCTATTCGTTTGAGACGGTTTGATTCCCATTTTAGAAAGAAGGATTAGATTTTCAAAGTTTTCGGGCTCTAGAAGTTACTGTTACTTGTATTTTATGACCTACTCTTTTTGAAAATCTATTTCAGGAATTTTCAAAAAACTCTTTTCTTATGTGGTAAATAGGAGTATAATATGGTCATATTACTTTTAGCGGGCATAATGTGCTGACTCCAAATCTATTGAAAATACTTATATTTTTTGCAGGTTTGATAGAGTTAGATTAAGTCTCGTAGTTTAAGGAGGGAAAGCCTATGAAGAAGAGCTTCATTCATCAACAGCAGGAGATTTCTTTTGTGAAAAATACCTTCACTCAGTATTTGATTGATAAGCTTGATATCGTCGAAGTACAAGGGCCTATTTTGAGCCGAGTCGGAGATGGTATGCAAGATAATTTGAGTGGGGTGGAAAATCCTGTGCGTGTGAATGTCCTCAAAATTCCTGACGAGACTTATGAAGTTGTTCATTCTCTAGCCAAATGGAAACGTCATACTTTGGCGCGCTTTGGTTTCAATGAAGGTGAGGGGCTCTTTGTTCATATGAAGGCTCTGCGTCCCGATGAAGATTCTTTGGATCAAATCCATTCCGTCTATGTTGATCAATGGGATTGGGAGAAGGTTATTCCTGATGGTCGTCGCAATATTGTTTATCTCAAAGAAACCGTTGAGCAAGTCTACAAGGCTATTCGCCTGACTGAGTTGGCCGTTGAAGCACGTTTTGATATTGACGCTGTATTGCCTAAGAAGATTACCTTTGTTCACACTGAGGAATTGGTTGAAAAATACCCTGATTTGACGCCCAAAGAACGTGAGGATGCCATTACCAAGGAGTACGGTGCCGTCTTCTTAATTGGTATCGGCGGGGAGCTAGCAGATGGTAAGCCGCATGACGGCCGCGCACCAGACTATGATGACTGGACATCTGAGTCAGAAGAGGGTTACCACGGCTTAAATGGTGATATTTTAGTTTGGAATGAGGCGCTTGGGCATGCCTTTGAACTTTCGTCTATGGGAATCCGGGTGGATGAGGAAGCGCTTAAACGCCAGGTTGAGATTACCGGCGATCAAAAGCGGCTGCAATTGGAGTGGCATAAATCTCTGCTTAATGGTCTCTTTCCATTAACTATTGGCGGCGGTATTGGACAATCGCGTATGGCTATGTATCTTTTGCGCAAAAAGCATATCGGTGAAGTCCAATCCAGTGTTTGGCCAGATCAGGTACGTGAAGAATTTGATAATATTTTGTAGACCATAAAAGCAAGCGGGCTGGGCAGGCCTGTTTGTTTTTTTATAAATGTTATAATAAGAAACAGAACCATTTTCCATGCTCATACCCTTTAAAACTCAAAATAATGGGTCTTTGTACTTTTGAATATAATATGGTTTCTCGGTAAAGCTCAACTTAGGAATTAAAAAGCAATATTAGTAAAACAGAAAAAGACTGAAGCTTGGGGCTTTGTCAGCCTCTCTAAATTCCTTTGGAGTGTTTTACGGCTTAGCGACATGAAGTTTGGTTAGTCGATTTTACTAACCAAACGGAGTTAGTGGGAGAGGTAGCCAATTCACCATAGTGATTGGCGTTTGTTATCAAGTGCAAAGCACTTAGATAACAAGCCTCTGCCGTACCTTGATAATTGAACCCGCCTACACTCCTGTGGAATTAGATAAATGTCGCTTGATTCTTAATGAATCGTCACTCCATTTCCTAAATTCCTTTGGAGTGCTTAACGGCTTAGTGTCTTGGTAATCGAACCCGCCTATGACTCTGTGAAATTAGACTCGCCTTCTTAGAATCTTTGGAGATTCTTCGTCCGGCTCCCTAAATTTCTTTGAGTCGCTTAACGGCTTAGTATCTTAATAATTGAACACGGGCTAAAAGCTCGGGATTTAGATAAGCTTCCTTGTGTGCCAGCACACAGCGTCACCTTCCTAAAATCCTAGTCGCTTTTGACGCCCTTTGTATCTTAGTAAAGGAGAAAAAATGGCATTTGAAGATGAATTTTTTAGGCGTAAAACTCCTGATGAGCACAAATTGATAGCATATGGTTTTTATCAGACGCAGACAGGTTATTCTTATGCTGCTGATATTATGGAAGGGGATTTTGAGGCTCAGATTAATATAGCAAGGAATGGTCGTGTGAGTGGCTGCCTGATTGATAAAGACTTGGGTGAGGAATATACAGCTATTCACGTAACTGCGGGTGTGGGTCATTACGTTGGTCAGGTTCGAGAGGTTTACGGTGCGCTCTTAGAGGATATTGCACAAGCCTGTTTTGATGAGCATCCTTTTGATTTTCCGCAGTCCAATCGCTTAGCCCATCATCTAGCGATAAAATTTGGTGACCAATTTGACTATCCCTTTGCTAAATATCCTCAATATGCTGCCTTTCGTCATCCTGCTAATCAAAAATGGTATGCCTTACTTTTCCCCCTTGCATTTGGGAAATTGATTAAAGACGATAATCGTTTAGCTGAAAGAGATTTAGAGCGTCAGGTAGAGGTGATTAATATTAAGATTGCCAAAGAGCGTTTATCTGATTTGCTGCAGATAAATGGTATTTATTCTAGCTATCACATGAATAAGCAATCGTGGATTTCTATTGTTTTGGATGACAGCTTATCAGATAATCTTATATTTGAACTCGTAGAACAGAGCCGATCTTTGGTTGGACCTAAAGGCTATAAATCAATAAGCGGTCCCGACTACTGGCTGATTCCTGCTAATCCTAAATATTATGATATTGATGCAGAGTTTGCGGCTAGTGATAGGATTAAATGGACGCAGAAGGCGCAGATTCAAAAGGGAGACTGGGTCTTTATTTATATGACTGCCCCTATAAAGGCAGTGCGCTATGCCTGCCGTGTGTTAGAGACTTATATTCCTAATGAAAGTTACCGCGATCGGTCGGACATTAAGGCCTTGATGGAAATTGAGAGGGTTAAGACTTTTGAAGATTGGGAACTGCCTATGGATCTGCTTAAAGAACAAGGAGTTAAAACGGTTCGCGGTCCCAGACGCATGACTAAGGAGCTAATTGACTTTGTTGTCAATCAGCTAAAAGACTAGGATACTTTGTTGGCGGCATGCTTGATAAATTTTGATATAATAGTGAACATGAGAATTATTGCTGGAAGATTTGGTGGTCGTCCTTTAAAGACTTTACCAGGCAAGATAACTAGGCCGACCTCTGATAAGGTCAAGGGAGCTATTTATAGTATGATTGGCCCATTTTTTAATGGTGGCCGCGTCTTAGACCTATATGCTGGTAGCGGAGGTCTTTCGATCGAGGCGATATCTCGTGGGATGACTGAAGCTGTTTTAGTAGAGAAGGATCCCAGGGCTCAGGCCATTATTGCAGATAATATTAAGATAACCAAATCGCAAGGGCAGTTCTATCTGATTAAAAAGAAGGCTCAACAAGCCTTGCGGCTATTGACGGGGCCCTTTGATTTAGTGTTCTTGGATCCTCCTTACACAGAGGAAGAAATAGTTCAAAATATCCTCAGTTTAGAGAAGCTTAATCTCTTGTCCGAGGATGTGATGATTGTCTGCGAGACTGACAAGGCTGTCGTCTTGCCGCAGAATATTGGCCAGTTTTATACATGGAAACAGAAAATATATGGAATTAGTAAGGTAACAATTTATGTCAGATAAAATCGGTTTATTTACAGGATCTTTTGATCCTGTCACTAATGGCCACGTGGATTTGTTTAGGCGGGCCAGTCACCTTGTTGATCATCTCTATGTAGGAATTTTTTTTAATCAGGAAAAACCAGGTTTTTTTAGTGTGGACAGGCGGCAATTCTTAATCGAACAGGCGGTTGCTGGTTTGCCTAATATTTCCGTCATTTCCTCGCATGATAAGTTGGCCGTGGAAGTTGCTAAAGATATAGGGGCTGGTATCTTGATACGTGGCTTACGAAATACTCAGGATCTTAATTATGAAACCAGTCTGGACTATTTCAATCATGACTTAGCCCCCCAGCTGGAGACGATTTATCTATTGTCCTCTCCCGAGTATTCACAGATTAGTTCTTCGCGTATTCGAGAACTAGTTCATTTTGGGGCAGATGTACGCCCTTATGTTCCTGAAGCAGTTGCCTTAGAATTGGAGAAAATACAAAATGACGATTAGCTACGCTCAAAATGAGCAGTATCAGGGTTTCAGCGGCTTTGTTAAACGCTTTAAGTGGTGGCTGCTAGGTGGTCTACTGGGCAGCTTACTTCTGCTGCTTATTTTTTGCCTCTTTGCCCCCTTACCCTACTATGTAGAGGTTCCGGGGGGAGCCTATGACATCAACCAAGTTGTAACTGTAGACGGTAAAGCTAGTAAGAGTAAAGGCTCTTATAATTTTGTAGCTGTAGAGGTACGGCGGGGAACTCCTGTTCAGCTTTTTTATGCTTGGCTGACACCCTATACGGATGTTGTCTCTGATGATGAGATGACTGGTGGTGCCAGTACCAAGGAGTTTGAATTAATGAATCAATATTATATGGAGAATTCCCAGAATACGGCCGTTTACCAAGCCATGAAGCTTTCTGGTAAGAAAGTCCATATGGATTATAAGGGTGTCTATGTTTTGGATATTGCAGATAATTCAACGTTCAAAGGAGTTTTAGAGATTGCTGATACGGTGACAGGAGTCAATGGCAAGACCTTTAAAAATTCAAAGGACTTGGTGAAGTATGTTAGTGGGCTCAAGCGTGGTTCCAAAGTCAGCGTTCAATACACGCGCAAAAATCAGAAAAAATCAGCTGACGGTAAGGTTGTTAAGCTAAAAAACGGCAAGAATGGTATTGGTATCTCGCTGACAGATCATACCGAGGTTAGTTCCAAACAAAAGGTTAAATTTTCTACGGAAGGCGTTGGTGGTCCCAGTGCGGGTCTGATGTTCACCCTGTCTATCTATGACCAGCTCAATCAGGAAGACCTCTTGCAAGGGCGCAAGATCGCAGGTACAGGGACTATTGAACCAGATGGAAGCGTAGGTGATATCGGCGGTGTTTCACAAAAGGTGGTGTCAGCTGATAAGTCAGGAGCGGAGATCTTCTTTGTTCCTGATAATCCTATTAAAAAGAATGAAGAACAGTACTACCCTAAAGGAAATAACTATGAAGAAGCCAAGAAGGCTGCTAAAGATATCGACTCTGACATGAAAATTGTTCCAGTTAAAACTGCACAAGATGCTATTGATTACTTGAAGAAATAAAAAAATCAAAATCACGGTGAAGGTCGTGATTTTTTGGTTCTCTGATTTTATATTCTCCACCTGAAATTATTGACCTACCCAAGCTGACTTTAGTCACTATATTACCTGTCATTTTATATCTGGTTCAAAATAGTGTATAATAATAAGGTTAATGGAACTACTAGTGTTAGATTACTGCTGAAAGAAGGGAAGCCGATGAGACGAGAAATTTCCCCTGAAATGTTAAATTATAATAAATTTCCGGGGCCAAGTTTTGTGGTTTTTGATAATCATATTCAGTCTGATGGGATCAGTCTGGAATTGGTCGATAATTATCGGGAGGGTTTTAAGCTGGAGAATTTCCAGCAGCGTTTTTCGGAAATTTTGCTTAAATACGACTATATTCTAGGTGATTGGTCCAGTGATGAATTGCGCCTAAGGGGATTTTATAAGGATGATAGAGTTGTCAAAACGGATAGTAAAATTAGCCGTCTTGATGACTACCTGAAAGAGTATTGTAATTTTGGCTGCGCCTATTTCCTGCTGGCTAATCCTGAACCAAGAGAAGTGAAGTCTGATGAGGGAGATCGCCGTCGCCGCCGCGATAACCGCAAGCGTCGCTCTTCCCGCTCCCCAATTAATCCTAATGAGTCTTCTTTTAAGGTGAGAGAGGATAATAATCAGTCGCATCGTCATTTTAATAAAAAGGGAAGCAAAAAGAAGCAGGAAATAAACGATTCAAAAGAGGAACACTACCGTCAGCATTTCACGATTAGAAAGAAGGAAAATTGAATATGACTAAGGAAGGGGTTACCGTGAAGCCGTCAATTTACGGACTAACTCGAGATGAGTTGATTGATTGGGCTATGGCACACGGTGAGAAAAAATTTCGGGCCACTCAAATCTGGGACTGGCTCTATAAAAAACGCGTCCAATCATTTGAAGAAATGACTAATATTTCTAAGGAGTTCATCGCTGTTTTAGAAGAGAATTTTTGCTTTAATCCTCTTAAACAGCGCATTGTTCAAGAATCCGCTGATGGGACTATCAAATATCTTTTCGAGTTGCCGGATGGCATGCTGATTGAGACGGTACTTATGCGGCAGCACTATGGTTTATCTGTCTGTGTGACTACCCAAGTCGGCTGTAATATCGGCTGTACCTTTTGTGCCAGCGGTTTGATTAAAAAGCAGCGCGATCTTAACAATGGGGAAATTACTGCTCAGATTATGCTGGTGCAAAAATACTTGGATGACCGTGGTGAAGGCGATCGCGTCAGTCATGTTGTCGTTATGGGGATCGGTGAGCCGTTTGACAATTATGATAATGTTATTAGGTTCTTGCATACCATCAATGATGATAACGGCTTAGCCATCGGTGCCCGTCATATTACAGTATCGACATCAGGTTTGGCTCACAAGATTCGTGAGTTTGCTAATGAAGGTATTCAAGTCAATTTGGCTGTGTCTTTGCATGCTCCTAACAATGACTTACGTTCCAGTATCATGCGTATCAATCGGTCTTTCCCTTTAGAAAAGCTCTTTGATGCCATCGAATACTATATCAAGAAGACCAACCGTCGAGTGACCTTTGAATACATCATGCTCAATGAGGTCAATGATTCTCCTGAAAATGCGCAAGAACTGGCTGACTTAACCCAATCTATCCGCAAACTTTCCTATATCAACCTGATTCCTTATAACCCTGTATCTGAACATGATCAATACAGTCGCTCAACCAAGGACCGTGTGGATGCTTTCTATGATGTTCTTAAGAAAAATGGCGTCAACTGTGTGGTTCGTCAAGAGCATGGTACTGATATTGATGCGGCCTGTGGTCAACTTCGCTCTAATACGATGAAGCGCGATCGCCAAAAAGCAGTGGCAGGGGCTGCTAACTAATGACTAAAATTTTAGAACGGTTGTTTGATGGGGAGGCGGAAGTTACAGATTTAGGATATAAGCTTACTTGCTTCCTGTTGACAGGATACGGTCTCTGTCTGATATATCTGTGTTTTGCTCCCCAGCCATTTGAAATGACTGGAGTTGAAACGCCTAATATCCATTACTTGGGCCGGATTCCTGTCTTACTGGTACCCTTTAATTCTTTTATCAGTATTGGACAGCTAGATACTCTAAAGGAACTTTTTTGGATCATGGGGCAGAATTTCAGCAATCTCTTTTTACTGACTCCTGTCCTGCTGGGGCTTTTGGCACTGTTTAAAAGGTGGCGCCGCTGGCGTTTAGTCTTAGTGATGAGCTTTCTTATGAGTTTGTTCATCGAGTCTACTCAGATTCTCTTGGATCTGCTCTTTAATTTTAATCGGGTTTTTGAAATTGATGATCTTATCTTTAATACCTTAGGCGGATTAGTTGCTCTGTGGCTACTGCCTGTGTTACAATTTATAGTAGTTAAGATACTATTACGTAAGAAGAAATAAACAGAGAGTGAGACTCAATCAGTAAATTGTGATGGAATCACGATTTTGATTTTCTTTGCTATCCCATTTTAAGGCTCGGACCTTTGTCATTTTCCTGTTTAAGGGGGCGCTTGAAAATAAGACTGAGCCCCAAGATAAGGACTGCCAATTAGCGGTGGTTCATTGGTGCCACAGTATCTAATGAATTGTGCAGGGGTAAGACTTCTTAGCATAGCCAACACGTCTTACTCCCACCCACTGCACCAATCTGGTAAACTTAGAATATACTAATGAGTCTGGACTTTTGTCCCAGGCTCTTGTTATGGCTAAAACTAAAAAAATGGACACTCTTTGAAAGTCACTAGAATTCTGTTAGTAAATGTGCCTTGCTCTTGGGGAGAAAGGCCACTTTTTACATTTTTAGCCTTAGTAAATTTACTGGGTTGGGACTGCTGTACAACCCATCTGAATTTCTTGACTTATACGGATGGACTTTACAACCATGTAAATCACCAGTGCAGTGCAAGTTAGTAAGTACTAAGCAGACGCGGATTTGACCAGAACTTTAACCCGAAGATTGCTAATTCTGGGTTGTTTATTTGATTTTTAGGGGATAGGGAGCTTTTAAACTCCCTTTTCCATTTTGAGAGAGGAATTAGAAGTGATTATAAAAAAACTTTGGTGGTTCTTTAAACTTGAGAAAGGCCGCTATCTAATTGGAATTTTGTCATTGAGTTTAGTCAGTGTGCTTAATTTGATCCCACCTAAGGTGATGGGACAGGTTATTGATTCGATTGATGCTAAAGACTTAACCCTAACGAGCTTACTGACAAAATTAATTGTTTTACTCCTAGCTGCCCTTGGTATGTATCTCTTACGATTAGTTTGGAGGGTTTATCTCTTGGGGACTTCCTATCGTTTGGGTAAAATTTTACGTAGTCGCCTGTTTGAGCATTTCACTAGAATGTCACCCTCGTTTTTCCAGAAGTACCGTACTGGAGATCTAATGGCCCATGCGACAAATGATATTAATTCCCTGACGATGCTGGCAGGAGCAGGTGTTATGTCGGCTGTTGACGCCTCCATCACAGCTCTGGTAACACTTATTACCATGTTTTTTACTATTTCTTGGCAGATGACTCTGATTGCTATCATTCCTCTACCTTTAATGGCTTTTGCGACAAGCCGCCTGGGGCGTAAAAATCATGAATCGTTCAAGGGAGCACAGGCTGCTTTTTCTGATCTTAATAATAAGGTACAAGAGAGCGTGTCGGGGATCAAGGTAACCAAGTCCTTTGGTTATCAAGCGCAAGAATCTGATAGTTTTGCCAAAACCAATCAGGCAACTTTTGAGAAAAATCTCGTCAGCATGCGCTACAATAGCATGTTCACTCCGATTACACTAATTTTTGTTGGTTCCAGCTATGTCCTAACTCTCCTGGTTGGTGCTTATTTGATTACAGCAGGTCTCGTGACGGTCGGTAGTTTAGTCACTTTCATTACTTACTTAGATATGTTGGTTTGGCCATTGCAAGCGATCGGCTTTCTCTTTAATATCAGTCAGCGTGGTAATGTCTCCTACGATCGCATTTCTGAGCTTTTAGCTCAAGAGAGTGATGTTATTGAGGCTAGGCAGCCCTTGGAAACTATTGAAAATGGTGTTATTAGCTACGATATTGATCGTTTTGATTATGAAGACGAGGAGAGTTTGGCCGATATTCATTTCACGCTTGAAAAAGGACAGACTCTGGGAATCGTCGGTCAGACTGGTTCTGGAAAAACGACCTTACTTAAGCTTTTGCTGCGTCAGCATGATGTAACTTCTGGTATTATCAGCCTCAACGGTCATAATATTAAGGACTACCGTCTGTCTGACTTACGCAGTCTTATCGGTTATGTACCTCAGGATCAGTTTCTTTTTGCTATGACAATTTTAGAGAATATCCGTTTTTCCAACCCTCATTTAAGTATGGAGCAAGTTGAGACTGCCGCTAAACTAGCTCAGGTTTATGAGGATATTCAAGCTATGCCTGATGGTTTTGACACTTTAATCGGCGAAAAAGGTGTTTCGCTATCAGGTGGACAGAAGCAGCGGATTGCTATGGCTCGCGCTATGATTATGGATCCAGAAATCCTTATTTTGGATGATTCCCTGTCAGCTGTTGATGCTAAGACAGAATACACCATTATTGATAATCTTAAAGAAACGCGCCAGCAAAAAACAACTATCATTACGGCTCACCGCCTAAGTGCCGTTGTCCACAGTGATTTAATCCTAGTCATGAATAAAGGACGAATCATTGAACGCGGACGGCACGAAGAACTCTTAGAGCAAGGTGGTTGGTATGCCCAGACTTATGAATCACAGCAACTTGAAATGGAAGGAGAGCTTGATGGGAACTAAAGTAATGAGCCAGAAACTGGTATTTAAGCGACTCATGGCCTACCTGAAATCCTATAAGTGGTTAACTGCTTTTGCCTTGGCTTTCCTGCTTTTAACAACTATCGTGCAAACAGTAATTCCTCTAGTAGCACGTTATTTTATCGACCATTATATTGAAAATGTCAATCAAGTAGCTCTGATGATCCTTTTGGGCTATTTTCTGCTTTATGTCTTACAGATGATTTTCTCCTATGTAGGGAATTATCTCTTTTCCAAGGTAGCCTACAGTATTGTTCGGGATATCCGTCAGGATGCCTTTGACAATGTCCAGCATTTGGGCATGTCTTATTTCGATCAGACCCCAGCAGGATCCATTGTCTCTCGTTTGACCAATGATACTGAGGCTATTAGTCAGATGTTTTCAGGGATTTTATCTAGCTTTATTTCGGCTGTCTTCATTTTTGCGACAACCCTTTATACCATGATAGTCTTGGATATCCGTCTGACTGCCATTATTGTGTTCTTTTTGCCTTTTATCTTTATTTTAGTTGATCTCTACCGTAAAAAATCGGTCAGTGTTATTGAGGCAACCCGCAGCAAGCTGAGTGATATTAACACTAAGCTTTCTGAATCTATTGAAGGAATTCGGGTGATCCAAGCCTTTCGTCAGGAGGAGCGACTCAAAGAAGAGTTTGAAGAGATCAATCAGGATCACCTGCGTTATGCTAATCGCTCAGTACTCTTGGATAGTATTTTTCTACGGCCGGCTATGTCGCTTTTAAAGCTCCTAGGCTATGCTGTTTTGATGGCTTATTTTGGTTTGACTTGGCAAACGTTTGGAATCACAGCCGGACTTATGTACGCCTTTATCCAATATATCAATCGCCTTTTCGACCCGCTAATTTCAGTAACTCAGAATTTTTCAACTTTACAAACTTCCATGGTTTCGGCTGGTCGTGTTTTTATGCTGATTGATCGTGATGACTATGAACCAAAGCAACAGACACGGGATTTGAGAGTTGAAAACGGTGATATTGAATTTAAAAATGTTAGCTTTTCTTACGATGGCGAACGAAAAATCCTAGATAATATTAGTTTTAAGGTCAATAAGGGTGAAACAATCGCTTTTGTCGGACCAACTGGCTCAGGGAAGTCCTCGATTATCAATGTTTTTATGCGTTTTTATGAATTTCAATCTGGTCAAGTCCTCTTGGATGGTCAGGACATTCGTAATTATTCGCAGGAAGAACTGCGCTCTGCTATTGGTTTAGTTTTACAGGATCCCTTTCTCTATCATGGAACAATCAAATCCAATATTCGTATGTATCAGGACATCAGTGATAAAGCGGTAGCAGAAGCAGCAGAATTTGTCGATGCGGCTGATTTTATTAAGCAGCTACCACAGGGCTATGATGAGCCAGTGACAGAGCGAGGATCAACTTTCTCGACTGGTCAACGTCAGCTTTTGGCTTTTGCACGAACGGTAGCCAGCCAGCCCAAGATTCTCATCCTTGATGAGGCCACAGCTAATATTGACTCAGAAACTGAGGAGGTTATCCAGACTTCTCTGAAAAAAATGCGCCAAGGCCGAACAACTATTGCCATTGCCCACCGTTTATCAACGATTCAGGATGCTAACTGTATCTATGTCTTAGATAAGGGGCGTATCATTGAAAGTGGGACACACGAGGAGCTCTTGGCTAAGCAAGGAACCTACTACCGTATGTACCAGCTCCAAGCCGGTATGCTTTAAACTACAAAATTAAACTGCCCATCCTTTATTTGATAGAAAATGAAGCAGCTAGCCGAGCCTATTGCTTTGCCATCACTCTGTAAAAAGCATCTGTAAGAGATCGTGATTAGGTATAGCAATGTGAGTCTTTCTGTCCTTTGTTTTTCAGACTCATAGATTTATAAAAGAATAGTGCAGTTTCCTTGGTGAGTAAGAAACTACACCAGACTCTATACTAAAAAAAGTAGAAGTTCAGATGGCGAGCTTCTACTTTTAATTTCAATTTTATTCTTCGGAAGGACGTAGACTAGATAGATACGGATAGCCTGAGAGTAGGCCTTTGGCGCAGTACTGATGATGTTATTCAGAGGTTATTTGCTCATCAATTTTCTGATGCTGTTATAATTAGTCTTTTAAATTAATCTGTCCCAAGCACAAATATAAAGAGGTTGTAACATTACCAACCTCTTTTCTATAGGAGTATATATCACCTTAGTCTTCTGTTCCTAATTTGCGCTTGGTTGTCAAACCGAGGCCGGCCAAGGCTAAAACGGCACCGACAGCGGTAAGGGCTGCTTGAGCAGACTCACCTGTGTTAGGAAGGTTATTGTTTTGCTTATCTTGAACAGAAGCACTACCTTTGCCATCTGTCTGAGCAGCATCGATCGTTACAGGTCGTGTACCAGCAGCCGTAGGAGCAGCTGCTTGAGTATTATTATTGCGGTTTCCATTATTGCCTGCTGCCGCCCCATTACCAGCACCGACTGGATCATTTCCGTTTGCTGGGTTATTCTGTCCAGTATTAGCACTGTCATTACCAGTATTGGCATCATCGCTTGGATCAGATGTTTGGGCAACTGCTGAAGGATCCTTAGTCACATAGTGGAAAGTTGTTTTAGGCAAGAATTTTACCTGCTGCCCGTTGTAATTGAGAACATAGTTACCATTAGCGTCTGTTGTCGTAGTGAAACCATCCTCGTTTCGGATCTCACCATTGCTGCCGATTTCTAACATAGCGTAGAAAGCATCCTCACCAGCATTTGAGAGACCAAGAGCCATACCCTCCCCGCTATTGGAAAGGATAGAAATGGCGTGTCCAAAAGATTCCATACCATCACCACTGGCAATATTAAAGTAGTCCGAGAACCAGCTTAATGCCAAGTAGTAGGCAGTCGCCTTGTCTGAACCTAAGTTTTGGCCTGCATCGTTCTTTTGAGCAATAGAGGCTAGTCCATCTTGGTGCCCGTTTTCAGAATAAGCAGTGACACCGTCAGGGAAACCTAGATTGGTATCGTGGTCAATACCGTCAGTTTCAGATGCTTCTTCATCGGCACGTGCTTGTGCGTATGCCTTCATCAAATCGTTAGCTTCTGGTACTGGCACATTGATTCCGTTAAGTTGACGAAGTTGGGTCAAGTATTCATTCAGATACTTGGCGATGTTGTCCGCATTTGGTGTATAGGGCTGATTTGGATCAGCCACTTCGATATACTCATTAGCTGTACCATCGTAGTTAACATCCGTCACAGGGGCGGTTTTTGCTGTTGCAGTCAAAGTTTGGTCAAAGTCTACCGTACCGTATTCTTCTGTATTTTCTGGCTTAGTAGCAACCGAGTTAACGGACTGGGGCTGCGACGTTGAGTTAGCAGGAGCAGCTGCCTGCTGCTCAGCTTGTGGGGTTGCTTGAGCAGTATTGGCTGCTGTTGCAGAAGCATCCGCAACAGTGTTTGCAGCAGGTGCCGTGGTCGTAACTGTTTCAACTGGAGCTGATGATTCAGGGAGGACAGCAGCTACCGTGTCGGCTGCTGGAGCCGCAGCAGTATTGGCCGCAGTAGTTGATACCGGCTCGGTTTCAACCGCAATCTTTTCTTCCTTGCTGGCATCGGTCGCAGTAGTTTGTTGAGCTGCTGTATCAGTAGCCGTTGTCGCCTCGTCGGCTTGAACGGTCGTACCAACACCTACAGCGATAGTAGCAGTGGCAAGGATGGCTCCGCAGAGACCTGCGAATTTAGTTTTACGTTTGCTGAATGTATCTTTCTGCATAGTACTTCCTATCTAATAAAATTATTTGTTTTAACAGTGAGATATTTTATCACAGATTTAGGAATATGCAATATGCTATTCTAGGGCTAAAATACTTTTTTAGAGAAATAAGACAGATCATTTACTAGTAAAAAACCTTGATAGATTTCTGTTTAAAACAGTTGAGGAATTTCGAAAAGGTACTAGATTAAAAAAAGTTTCAAGTTTATTACAATTCATCTAAACTAATATTACCATTCTAAAACCCCTGCCTTAACAATGTTCTTGCCACTTCCTAATAGGTGTAGCAATAATCCTGTCTTTGCCGTGTTTTTTCAGATTAATAGAGTTATCAGATAATTCACATCAGTTACGCCTGTCATAAATTATCTGAAATAAATCTTGTAAACATGGAAGGCCTATGTTATAATTTAGCCATATTTAAGGAAAGATTGAAAGTGATTTAAATAGGAGTAACCAAGTGAGGTTGGGGATTTGTTGGCAACATTTTTGCCATTTCCTATAATCCTCAATTGATAAGGCAAAAAAGAGGTTGGGCCAAAATTAGCTCAGCCTCCTTGTTTTGGTATAAACTTTTGGCGCAGTGGTTGGGACAAGACTAGTTGGCAACGTCAAGAAGTCTTACCCCTGCGCCGTTCATTTAGAGAGTGGAAATACGAACCAAAATTTTTAATTTTTGGGCTGTTCCAGCTCCCTTTTTTTATTCCTTCAAACATTATAGCTGGTAAATTAGGACTTAAAGCACTTATATTCCAGATCCTATTTGCGGATAAATGTAGAGCAATCGTTGTGCTGGATTCATTCACTGTTACCCTGTTTAAATTCTTTATCCTGTGCTGCGGTGAGGACTAGATTGGTAGCGATAATTGAATATATCTGGTAGGATGTCCCAAACCTGTGCTTTTTTGGTATAATGGATAATGATTTTATAGAAAGAATAAAGTGAGAAGTAAGATGTCCAAGATAAAGATTGTTACAGATTCATCGATTACGATTGAGCCTGAGTTGGTGGAGAGTTTAGGAATTACGGTGGTACCTCTGTCAGTCATGATTGATGGTGTTATTTATAGCGATAATGACTTAAAAGAAGAGGGGAAATTTCTCTCACTTATGCGTCAGAGTAAGGAGTTGCCCAAGACCAGTCAGCCCCCAGTCGGTGTTTTTGCTGATATATATGAAAAATTAGTGAGGGATGGTGCGGAGCACGTTGTTTCCATCCATATCACTCACAGCTTATCGGGAACGGTTGAAGCAGCTCGTCAGGGAGCTGCTATTGCAGGAGCTGATGTGACAGTGATTGATTCAACCTTTGCGGATCAGTCCATGAAGCATCAAGTTGTTCAGGCTGCCATTCTGGCCGAGAAAGGAGCCAGTCTCGCTGACGTTTTAGCCAAGGTTGAAGAGGTTCGTCAGAAGTCGGAACTCTTTATCGGTGTCTCTACGCTGGAGAATCTAGTCAAAGGAGGTCGTATTGGCCGTGTGTCCGGCATGCTATCTTCCCTTTTAAATATCCGTGTTGTGATGGAACTCAAGGATTCTGTCCTCAACCCAATTGTCAAAGGTCGAGGAAATAAGACCTTCGTTAAGTGGTTGGATAATTTTATTGAACATGCTGAGACAAAAAAAGTAGCCGAGATTGGTATTTCATACTCTGGCGGTCCCGAATGGGCTCACAAGATGAAGGAAAGATTGCAAGAATTGGTGGAGAGCGATCGTATTTCTGTGATGGAAACTGGCTCGATTATTCAGACTCATACGGGTGAAGACGCCTTTGCAGTTATGGTGCGTTATGAATAAAAAACGATTGTTAGCCCCGGCATTCTTCCTATTTTGTCTAGTCGGTTTTGCTTTGGCTATTAATGTTCTTTTACCTAGAGCGGGTGGAGACCATGTTGCTTTTACCTTTAGAGTCGATGCTGAAGGCAAGACCTTTAATTATTTAGCTCTAGGAGATTCTTTAACAGAAGGAGTTGGAGATACAACTGGTCAGGGTGGCTTTGTTCCCATTCTATCGCGGTCTCTTGAAAATGATTACGGTTATCAAGTGGCTTCCAGTAATTATGGTGTTGCCGGCAATACCAGCCAGCAAATTCTCAAGCGGATGCAAAACAAAAAGGATTTGCAAAAGGGCTTGCAAAAGGCTGATATGATGACGCTAACAGTCGGTGGAAATGATGTTATGGCTGTTCTTAGAAGAAATCTCAGTGCTGATTTAAAGGTAGACAGTTTCAAGAAGCCGGCTCAAGAGTATCAGGGGCGCCTCCGTAAAATTGTTAAACTAGCCCGTCAGAGTAATCAGGAGCTTCCTATCTATATCGTAGGAATTTATAACCCTTTCTATCTCAATTTTCCAGATATGACTGAGATGCAGACTGTCGTTGATAATTGGAATAACAGTACTCAAGCGGTAACAAAAGAGTATAAAAATGTCTATTTTGTCCCTGTTAATGACCTGCTTTATAAGGGAATCAATGGTGAGGAAGGAATTACTCAATCCTCAGATGGTGAATCTGGAGATAGCAGCAGTATTCAAAATGATGCTTTGTTTGAAAAGGATCATTTCCATCCCAATAACACGGGTTATCAAATAATGGCTGATGCTGTTTTGGAGAAGATAAATGAAACAAAAAGTAAATGGTAAAAGAAATTGGTGGCAGTGGGGCTTTCTTGCTCTGCTTGCTTTTAATCTGGCCTTGGTTGGTGTTCTAATATTGAGACTAGGCACTTTTGAAGATTCGTCTAATCATGGAAATCAAGCGACTGTCAGTCAGTCTGATATCAAGATTGGAACATTTAGCTCATCACGCGATGAGCTAAATGCCACGGTAGCCTCCTATTTGAAGCAGTATCAGACTAAAAAAAATAGCTATAGTTTTTCAGCGACTTCCAGTCATGTCGTATTTGAGGGAACTTATACTCTTCTGGGATATCAAGTTCCGCTGCAAGTTTACTTCACTCCTGTTGTCTTAGAAAATGGCGGCATCCAGCTTGATGTCAGTTCTGTCTCAGCAGGAACCTTGTCGTTGCCAGTTTCTGAAGTGCTGAAATTTATAGCTTCCAGCTACGATCTACCAGATTTTGTTGAAGTAGATAGCAAGAAATCCGCTATCATCCTCAATCTTCCTAAGATGAAAAATAAAACAGGTGTCTATGTTAAAGCGACCGAGTTTAACCTAGTTAATGACAAGATTAGCTTTGATGTTTATAAGCGAAAGTAATTTTCTTGCTGATTTTAGGGAGATAAAGGCCAGTTCTGTAGGCGAATGATGACATTTTGTCGCTTTGAACTCGTCTGGAAGATGAAATATTGTAAAAAAGGCCCAAATTAACGTTTTATACTTGACCTTGTAAGGAAATTTAGATATCATAGTCTCTGTTAAAGTCATAAGTGCATAGATTTATTGACTTAATAATATTTGGAGGATTAGTGAAATGGCTAATAAACAAGATTTGATTGCAAAGGTTGCTGAAGCAACAGAATTGACTAAGAAAGACTCAGCAGCAGCAGTTGATGCTGTATTCTCATCAATTGAAGGATTCCTTTCAAAAGGTGAAAAAGTTCAATTGATTGGTTTTGGTAACTTTGAAGTTCGTGAACGTGCAGCTCGTAAGGGTCGTAACCCACAAACTGGTGCTGAAATCAAAATTGCAGCTTCAAAAGTTCCAGCTTTCAAAGCTGGTAAAGCTCTTAAGGACGCTGTTAAATAAGAATCGTTTTGATAATGCAAAGGCTGGGAGTCATAATCTCCTAGCCTTTCTTAATTTAGAAGTGAATAAGATGGGAAAAACATTTTTAATTGCCTTACTGATTTTGCTGATATTTACCGCACTTAAATTTCTTGTATTTGGTGTCGTGTTTAGAATCTTCAAGCCACAGGAAATGACGGAAGAAGAAAAGGCAGCTTTTGACAGTAAGATGGACGGCGAAGAAGAGAATGATGAGGTTGATTCTTTACTAAAATAGAGCAAAAAAGACTCGAGGTAACATCACCACCTCGAGTCTTTTGAATTGAGTTATCTATTGAACTTGTCCCCTCTGATAGGAGTTGTTGTAGACCTTGAAATTATGATCATGCAGAACTTGGGCAGCGTAGGCAGGCCAGTTAGGATTGCGAATGAGGCCGCGACCAACTTCAATGAGGTCTGCCTGTTGGGTTTGTAGGAGATACTCGTCCAGCTCAGGAGCGTTTAGGAGGCCGACTGCTGTAACAGGGATATTTACAGCGGTTTTCATTTTACTAGTATAAGGAGCTTGGTAGCCGCCATAGACTGGAATGTTTGGTTTGATATCCATCAGGCCGCCAGTAGAGATATCAATGCATTGAATACCATCTTCCTCTAACCACTGCCCAATAGTCTGCCAGTCTTCAATGCTATTTTGCTGGCCAGTCTCATCGTAGGCAGTCATAGAGAGACGGGTCCAGATAGAGCCATCGAAGTTTTGTTGAATAGCTGGTATTATTTCTTTAAGGAAGCGATAGCGATTCTCTAGACTACCGCCGTAAGCATCTTGACGGTGATTCGTTAAAGGTTCTAGGAATTGGTTGATTAAGTAGCCGTGGGCACCATGAAGTTCTATCATATCAAAACCGGCCTTTTGGGCTCTGCCAGCTGCTGTACTAAAGGCTTCTTGGGTCTGTTTAATGTCATCTACTGTCATTTCACGCGGCGTGGGGTAGTCTGCATTGTAAGCAATAGCGCTAGGGGCAATGCTGTCAACAGCATCTTTTGCCTTGCGTCCACCGTGACCTAGCTGAATACCAACCTTGGTGCCGAGAGTATGTAATTCGCTAACTAAGGCCTTGAGACCTGGGATATGATCATCACTCCAAATACCAAGATCATTATTAGTTAGTCGGCCATCGGGATGAACAGCCGTGGCTTCTAAGATAATCAAACCAGCCTGCCCTATAGCTCTAGCCCCGTAGTGAGCATGATGGAAGGGAGTGACCTTTCCATCTTCCTTGTCAACTACATACATGCACATGGGGGGCATGACAATACGATTCTTCAAATCCAGCCCCGCAATTTTAACAGGTGATAATAACTTTGACATTGCAATACCTCCAATAAAATTCTGTTTACATTATAACAAAAAGCTAATTTACGATATAAGAAAAAAATCCTCAAATTCCCTAACCTGCGGTTACATAGAAATTTGAGGATTTTTAGCTACTCAGACAATATAATTTAGCTGACCCTGGAAATCTTCCAACTTGTCATAGCCCTTCTGGGTCATGATAGTCTTCAATTCTTTTGTAATACGCTCAAAAATGGCTGGTCCTTCTTGGTGAAGAGCTGTTCCAATCTGTATCATGCTGGCACCGCAAAGGATGTGCTCAAAGGCATCGCGGCCAGATTTTACTCCTCCGGTACCGATGATTTTGATAGAAGGATTTAAGCGTTGGTAAAAGGCATGGACATTAGCTAGTGCTGTCGGTTTGATATAGTCACCACCAAGGCCCCCAAAACCATTTTTAGGTTTGATGACAACGGTTTCATCTTGGATGAAGAGGCCATTTCCGATAGAGTTGACACAGTTGACGAAAGCTAATGGAAATTTATTGAAAATGGCAGCTGCTTGATCAAAATGGGCAATATCAAAGTAGGGAGGCAACTTGATTCCAAGCGGTTTCGTGTAGTAGGAGAAGGCTTTTGCTAGAATTTGTTCAGTCGCTTCAAAATCATAGGCAATCTGAGGCTTACCAGGAACATTAGGGCAGGAAAGATTGAGTTCAACCATGCCCTGATAATTACTAGCCTGAATGGATTTGAGGATGGCATGTGTCTCTTCTTGACTCATACCGACAACAGATAGAAAGTGATTCTTGGACCCTGGTTGATTCTGAAGCTTGATGACATAATCCAGATAGTAGGTGAACCCCTTGTTAGGAAGTCCCATCGAGTTGATGGAGCCTAAAGGAATATCAGCATAGCGAGGTTCTGGATTGCCTAAGCGCGGTTCTAAAGTGCCAGTTTTGGTTACAAAAGAGCCTGCAGCTGACTGGTCAATTTTTGCTAATTCTTCTTTGGTCATGCAGTAGACCCCTGCTGCATTCATCAGACAGTTGTCAAAGGTAAAATCTCCGATTTGTGTTGCTGTAGAAACCATGCGAATCCTCCAATAGATCAATCTTATTAGCTTACATTCTACTATTTATAGGCAGTGAAATCAAGATTAAACGAATATTTAATGGAGAATAAGTGATATATGTTCGTATAATACTGCTTTAGTTTGAGATGTGCCTATAAAATTAAGGATTTAGCTGAACAAGTCCAAGGAAACACTGGATTTTTTGGCTATTTTTTTGTAGAATGTAAAGGTAATGGTATAATGCCGTAACGAATTTGACCCTGTAAGGGTTCATTTTAAGAAGGAGACACTATTAATGGTAAAATTGGTTTTTGCTCGCCACGGTGAGTCAGAATGGAACAAGGCAAATCTTTTCACTGGTTGGGCTGATGTTGATCTTTCAGATAAGGGGACACAGCAAGCGATTGATGCCGGTAAACTGATCAAGGAAGCAGGCATTGAGTTTGACCTTGCCTTCACATCAGTTTTAAAACGTGCTATCAAGACTACTAACCTTGCACTTGAAGCAGCTGATCAACTCTGGGTTCCTGTTGAAAAATCATGGCGTTTGAATGAACGCCACTACGGCGGATTAACCGGCCAAAATAAGGCAGAAGCTGCTGAAAAATGGGGTGACGAGCAAGTTCATATTTGGCGCCGTTCTTATGATGTTTTGCCACCGGCTATGGCTAAGGATGATGAGCACTCAGCACATACAGATCGTCGTTATGCTTCTCTTGATGATTCAGTTATTCCAGATGCTGAAAATCTGAAGGTGACCTTGGAACGTGCGCTTCCGTTCTGGGAAGATAAAATTGCACCAGCACTTAAAGATGGCAAGGATGTGTTTGTAGGTGCACATGGTAACTCAATCCGTGCCCTTGTTAAACATATCAAACAATTATCAGACGATGAAATCATGGATGTTGAAATTCCAAACTTCCCACCATTGGTATTTGAATTTGACGAAAAACTTAATCTTACAAAGGAATACTATCTAGGTAAATAAAAAGGTCCGGTGGACCTTTTTATTCCGAACTCAAAAATAAAGAAGTGAGGCGAGTCTGTGACAAAAGTCCAGATTCTTAGTAAATACTCTCGATTTATCAGATTGGCGCAGTGGTTGGTCGGATATCCTTTTCTTGGGGCGCTTTCCTATTTTTAGGCGCCCCCTTAAACAGTCCACTGGATTGTTTAAATAGCAGCCCACCTATACTAGTGTGATGAACTTGCTGTTCATCTTATCCCCAACCTCAAAAGGTCTCCCAGACCTTTTGAGCTGTGCGGAGGTGGGTTAAAAAGGTCTAGTAGACCTTTTTAATTGAGAAATAAAGCTTGTAAAGCAAGTGTCAAAATGCTCTAGTGGAGTTTGGCAGTCTGGGGATAGACTGCCAAATCCTGCCACCTAAAAACAGGAAAGTGGCAGAGGCCTGAGCCTTAAAATAAGAGAGCGAGGACAATTAAAATCGTGATTTTACCAAGATTTACTGATTGAGTCCCACTCTCAAGTTTTCTCAGTTTTTTAAAAGCTGGAGGAGTAGACAGCCTCGATGATTTTGATTTTGAGATAGTTAGTTCACACCTCTTAGGAAGGATTACCTAAGAGGTGTTTTTACATATTCTCAACTGGCTAACTTCGTTTAGAACTTTCATATTTCTTATCAATATTGAACCTGAAAAATACTTTTTGTTGACTGGGGTTTTTTTTCTTGAATTGTGATAGAATAGTCCTGATAGATTTTATTGAAGTGAGGAGACCATGGAGATCAGAAATCCATTTAAGAAAAAGGAAATAGTAAACGATACTGAGGAGAAAAAAGAACAAAAAGCAGACAAAGTTTTAGCTCGAAAAACCAAGAAAAAAACAAAGAAAGTAGGTTTTCTTTCTAGTATAACCAGCCGTCTTTATATTATTTTTGCCTTGGTTTTAGTTCTTTTAGCAGTCTTAATTGGACGTCTAGCTTATATGCAGGTCAGTAACCGGCAATTTTACTTAGATAAACTCAATAAGCAAACGACTTATACTGTTACCCAATCTTCAGAACGGGGACAAATTTACGATGCAACTGGTCAAGCACTGGTCGATAATGAAAAGAAGACCGTTGTGACCTACACGCGTAGCAATAAGGCTACAGCTCAGGATATTCGTGATATTGCCAAGCGCTTATCAACCATGGTCAATCTGACAGAGACCAAGGTTACTGAACGCCAGAAAAAAGATTTTTATCTAGCAGATTCTAAGCATTACAAGGCCATTGTGGATAAGTTGCCAGACAAGAAAAAATACGATAGCTACGGTAATAATTTAACCGAATCGGCTATTTATAAAAACGCTATTGCAGCTGTCCCTAAAAGTAAGATTAACTATTCAGAAAATGAGTTGAAACAAGCCTTTATCTTTAATCAGATGAATGCTGCTTCAAATTTCAGCACAGTCTACCTCACGACGGGGGATTTGACTGAAGATCAGATTGCCTATATCACAGCAAATAAGTCTGATCTGCACGGTATTAGTGTAGGGTCTGACTGGAATCAAACAGTAACGACCTCATCCTCATCCTTGTCAGATATTATAGGAACACTCTCTAGTGAAGAGACTGGTTTACCTCAGGAGAGTGCTGATGAATACTTGGCTAAGGGGTATTCTCTGAATGACCGTGTCGGAACCTCTTATTTACAAGAGCAGTATGAAGATGTTCTTCAGGGAACGCGGACGACTACCAAGATTAGTGTTGATAACGAAGGCAATGTTATCAAAAATAAGCAAACCTCACAGGGCAGTAAGGGGAATAATATTAAGTTGACTATTGACCTCGGTTTCCAAAATGGTGTTGAAGGAATTCTCAACCAGTACTATGGACCAGAGGTTGCTTCTGGCAATGCTGCTAATTCGGAAGGCGTTTATGCTGTGGCCCTGAATGCAGATACGGGTGCTGTCCTGGCCATGGCAGGACTGGCACACGATACGGATACAGGAGAGACTAATTCTAATGCATTAGGAACAGTAACTAATGTTTTTGTGCCTGGATCTGTAGTCAAAGGGGCGACACTGACAGCAGGTTGGGAATCTGGCGTTCTGTCGGGAAATGATAGTTTGGTTGATCAAACTATCAGTGTCAATGGTTCCAACCCAATCAATTCTTGGTTTACAGGACAGGGCAGCCGGTCTATTACAGCAACCCAAGCCTTAGAGTATTCTTCTAATACTTATATGGTGCAAGTGGCACTCAAGATGATGGGACAGGATTATTATCCAGGAATGAGTTTGAGCAATGATGGTGTAGACTCTACTATGACATCTTTGCGCAATGCCTATGCAGAATATGGCATGGGTGTTAAGACAGGTATTGATTTGCCCAATGAGTCGGAAGGCTATAGGACTGACGATTACAAACCTGGTAACGTTCTGACTGAGGCTTTTGGTCAGTTTGATAGTTATACCCCGATGCAGTTAGCCCAATATTCTGCAACGGTAGCTAATGGGGGAACTCGGATTGCCCCGCGTTTAGTTCAAGGTGTCTATAATAATAATGCTGATGGTGGCCTCGGTGATATGGTTAGCTCAATAGATACCAAGGAGCTAAACAAGGTCAATATCTCCAGTGAGCAGATGGGCTTGATTCAAGAAGGATTCTACGAAGTGGTGAATAGCTCAGATGGTTATGCAACTGGTAAGGACATGGCAAGTTCCTCTATTAGTATCTCTGGTAAAACCGGGACTGCTGAAACCTTTGCGACCGACAGCAACGGTAATAGTGTAACAACGGTTAACCTCAATGTTGTTGCCTATGGAAGCGCCAATGATGGAACTAAGGTGGCGGTAGCGGTTATGTATCCCCATGCTGCCAACTCGGAAACCAAGGCTCATCAAAACATTGCACGTGAGATTTTAAATCTTTATCAATCTATGTACGGTGGTGGCCATTAATTTAAGAATAATTCCAAAAGGCTGGAAAATTTCCAGACCTTTTTAGTGAAATGAGGATATAGATTTGCTTTACCCAACTCCTATTGCGAAATTGATTGACAGTTTTTCAAAATTGCCGGGCATTGGCAGCAAGACTGCGACCCGTTTAGCTTTCTATACAATCGGTATGTCTGATGAGGATGTTAATGACTTTGCCAAAAATTTATTAGCTGCCAAGCGCGAACTAACCTATTGCTCAGTTTGTGGTAATCTCACAGATGATGATCCCTGTGCTATCTGTACTGACGAGACGCGGGATAAGTCCGTTTTGCTGGTTGTTGAGGAGAGCAAGGATGTCACTGCTATGGAGAAGATCCAAGAGTACCACGGTCTCTATCATGTCCTTCATGGCTTGATTTCTCCCATGAATGGCATTGGTCCAGATGATATCAATCTCAAAGCCTTAATCAATCGTCTCATGGATAGCGAGATTAGTGAGGTGATTGTTGCTACCAATGCGACAGCAGACGGGGAAGCGACCTCCATGTATATCTCGCGTGTTCTCAAGCCTGCTGGTATCAAGGTAACGCGTCTAGCGCGTGGTCTATCCGTTGGCAGTGATATTGAGTATGCTGATGAGGTAACTCTTCTTCGTGCGATTGAGAATCGGACAGAATTGTAACCGTTAAATAGCTCTAATCAACTTGTTATATCTAGGACAGTTAAAACGAGGCTGAACTTTTGTTCCAATATCATTAAGTTAACTAGAGTCTGGGCAAAACTAGCTTCAACATAAAACCACACGGTGATTTCCATCTTGAACATAATCAGGATGAGATGTACACCGTGTGGTTTTTGATTTTTTCACGATTCAGTCGCCAGTCGTTTGGCTAATTTTGTTAGGCTCATGCTCATAAAAAGGAAGCCGACCTTCGTTTGGACGGCTTGATTACCCCCGACGTGGACTCGATACGCTTTAATCTGCCAAAAACGGGTTCAGCATCCGTCTTACGTTTGGTATAGATTTGAGAGTCTTTTTCACTGGGCAGTTCTTCCTTGATAACTTCTTCGTTCAGCTGCACGATTTTACGACCAGAAAAGACTTGACGCATAGGTAAAGAGCGTCATTTTCAAAAGCGTAGCTGGATGAAAGGCCAGACGACCAGTAGGAGACTTTTCCTTAAGCAGTAGGTCACTAGAAATACTATCTACAAACAGACTAATCAGCCTAGCCTCGTGTATCATAGGAATATCAACGGCAAGATTTAATGCCAAAGTCAATTGAGTTGTGCTATACTGTTTATACATTTGTCATAGCTTTCTAGTTGTTTTGTCGTTACTATAATCATAAACTACGACAGACAAAATGAGCATCTCCAATTTAGGAAATGCTCATTTTTTAGCTTTTGAGTTTCTTAAATAATTATAAAATAGATACTTCATTCTATTTTACGTTTCAAAATTGCAAAATAGGGAAATTAGTATTTCTTGCTTTTTCTTGTAAAGCCAATACCAAATAAGCTCAAGAGCAATCCTAAAACAGTAACTGTTGTCTGATTAGAATCACCAGTTTGTGGTAAACTTTGGCGAGAGGAAGAAGAATTACCTGAAGTGTTTTGTTTAGAAACAGACGAATTTTCCACTGTCAAAGTGACATTATCAGCCCATTCTAACTCAGTAGCTAGAATGTTATTTCCTGAATGGAGTTGCTTGGTTTCCTTTTCAGGTTCTGCAGGAGCAGCCGGTTTACTTTCTCTTTCAGGAGCTTCAGGAACAACAGGGCTGTTTTCTTCAGGCTAAGTGGCTTCTTCAGTATTTTGGGGTTGCTCCTTCTGAGTTTTTTCAGCGTTCTCTTCAGGCTCTGTAGGAGCAGCCAGCTCGCTTTTCTCAAGTTTAGCACCTTCTTCAGCCTTCTGAGGTTGTTCATCTTGATTCTGTTGCGCGTCCTCCTCAGGAGTTGTAGGAGCAGCCGGCACACTTTCCTCGGGTTTAGCATCTTCTTCAGTATTCTGATGCTGCTCGTCTTGAGTTTTTTCAGTTTCCTCTTCAGGAACATCAGGAACACTTACCTTTGGTTGAGTGGCTTCTTCAGTATTCTGATGCTGCTCGTCTTGAGTTTTTTCAGTTTCCTCTTCAGGAACATCAGGAACACTTACCTTTGGTTGAGTGGCTTCTTCAGTATTCTGATGCTGCTCATCTTGAGTTTTTTCAGTTTCCTCTTCAGGCTCTGTAGGAGTAACTGGTTCACTTCCTTCCTCAGTTTTAGCTTCCTCTTCAGGAACCACAGGTGCCTCAGGTTCGCTTACCTCAGGTTGAGCAGTTTCCTCAGGTGTCGGAGTGGCTTCATTTTGCTTTTTTTCCACCGGTAAGTTGTTATTATTAGCCAGATTGTAAACTGTCATATCAATAACTTTGTTATTGATAGGGTCTTCTGAATAGAGTTTGAAATCTTGTGTGTTAGAATTTGCAAATCGAGCTACTGTATAAGATTTCCCATTTTCAAATAAAAACTCGACAGAGGTTTTATCAGTAATAACCTTGAAATTAGATACTGTTCCGACATAACCAGAATAGGTCTTATTATAATTATTGGCTAATTCAGTTGGTAACTTGTCGGTATAGCTAGTAACTTGATACCATCCAGTAGTAGGATCATAATTTAAAGAAATCTTATCGCCGCCTTGCCAAATATCTAAATAGATACGACCTTCTGGGGAACTAACCGAAATATCGAACTCTTGAGCAGCGGGTTGCTCTGGAACATCGTAGAAGCTATGAATATCACCATTTGTATCTTGACCTATAATATAAGCAGGACCTTGAGGATTGCTAGCTGTTAAGCTGTATGTACCGACTTCATTAGTCCTCATGCCCTGAAGTGCTGAACCTAGCACATCATTACGCAATTTAATATCATTATCTAATGTGAGGGTACGAGGAGTGCTGTACGCCCCAATCGTATGGTAAGGCAGATCGTCATTCCATGTTGTGTCTCTTAGATAGTTCCAGTTACCAATCCAGCCAAGAGCGGTTAAACTAGAGTTGATATCATCTAAGTTTGAAGAGCCATCTGTGTTGATTGCATAAAAATCAGAACCTAAATCTAAACGTTCGACATCTGTTTCAGCAACGAATCCGCCGTTTTCATCAAGGTGTCCGACAACATAGTAAGTACCAGTAGTTTCATCTTTCGAGTAATCTTTTGCTCCGAAGATAAATACTTGCTTAATCCATCCGTTTGGCATAACCATTGTTTTGACAATCGGACATTCTACCGGTGCATTACCATCAAAGTTACGTCCATGGAAAAACTCATTTGCTTCAATTTTTGTGCTAGGTGCCCAATCTACGCCGTTGGCTGAAGTGTAAACGCCAAACTCGTTTCCTTCCGCCGTATACATATAGTATTTACCATCTTTGGTAAAGACATAGGGATCGCGGAAATCAAAACCATTTTTAGCATTATCCACTGTCAGCAGTGGGTTACCATCGTTAAGCGGTCTGGTAAAAGTCTCACCGTTATCCTCAGAAACAGCTCCAAAGATAGTTTGCTTTCGAGTATCTTGCTTAGCACCTGAGAAGTAAACAACACGTTCGCCAGCCTTAGTACCAGAAATAGATCCATCAGAAGTAATGATAGATCCTGTCATTGTTGATTCCCAACCATTCGTTGGATCTCCACCGTTTGGCAGTAAAGCACTATTGGGAACTGTGTAGTTAACAAAATCTGTGGTAAATCGATGTTCCCACTCTAAACCATGTAAGTAGTAGATATCCCAGCCGTTTTTGCTATCATTTCGTACAATGGTTTGGACATCGTTTGAAAAAGTATCTGATACACCTAAGTGGGCATCAGGTCGCAATTCATCAGTCTGTTGCGCAGCAAGCAAATGAGGTGTATCTTCTGTAGGTATCTCAGGACTATTGGCATCAGCCACTAAAGAAACTGGTAGTAGTTCGGCGGGGAGAGTAGAATCCGGCTGCATGACTTCATCAGCAGCCAACTCATAGGTCGCAGTGGTTTGCTCACCAGAACTTTCAGGAGTATCACTGAGAGCCAGAGTGTTTTCTGATGTCTCTTCGGTTGTCAATGGTGCAACCTCTTCTCCCTCAGTGATAGTTTCATCAGCAGTTGTTACAGGAATTTCAGGTTGATTTTCAGAAGGCAGGAGCTCTGAGGGTGTTTCGTCTGGACTGCTGGCAGTTACTGCTGTTGTTTCCTCCGTTATTTCATCAGCTTGAACAAGGTTTTGTGACCCCAAAAAAACAGCTCCTGAAAGAGTGATAACTCCGATTGTTCCATATGCTTTTGATTTTCGAATGAAACCGTGACCTTTTTCTTTGAACATTAGATGTCCTTTCAATGTTTTTAATGTAATAAGATAGTCTGTCTTTAAATTCATGGCCTAGTTAAAAGAGAACCAAGGATATTTTTAGGCAGAAATAAAAATGAAAACATTTTTCTGAAACTTTTCACTAACTTTAATTATACTATTATTCTTGATAAAAGGCTTGGAATAGAAGTTTTTCATCTATTATTTTGATTGAAAATTGATCAAGCTAATCAAATCCTATTTCAACTCATTGAATGCCTGAGGTTATTGGTTATAAGACCGTTAAACTAAGGAAAAATGAGAAGAGAATGTGATAGACACCGTGATTGCTGAGTATTTGCCTGAAAATGGGCTAATCTGCAAGATTGCATGGAAGAAACTAATAAATTGAAGAAGTTAATTTTTTAGAAAGTCCCAGATTTCTAGTTGCTAACTTAAAAACGTCCGCTAGAGAGTTTTACTCTCTCTTCATGCCTGGTTAGGATAATTCTTATCACTTGTGTAAAAATGAAGAAGGTCATTCAGTCAATAACTGCGTCTTGCATGTAAAACATTTAAAATACATAGGGATAGAAGCTTTTGTTCCTGCCTCGTTTTCTATTATAGATTTTTGGCCTTTTGGACAATCTTGTCCAAGGCTTTTTGTCGCTTCTGGTCAGAAATTTTTTCAACACCAGTAATTTGACTGATGGTGACTGAAGAAATGCCACATGCTTTTAAAATCTGATTTTTCAGAACTTTACCATAGTCTTGTGCAAATAGCGTAATAAAGGCAGGTGTATTGTGGGTAGTAATAATCCAGGCCTTACCATTGAGATGGCCTTTCAAGCCAGTCTTAGTGTTGTGGTAAGCAAAGCCAGCGACAAAGACACGATCCATAAAGCCCTTAAGCACTGCTGGCATCCCTGACCACCAAATAGGGAAGATGAAAATGAATTGGTCTGCCCAAGTTACTAAATCACGGTATTTAGCGGTTTCAGGATCAGAGGCTAAATCACGCCTGCGATGGCTATTATCAAAATGTAAAACGGGATTAAATCCTTCAGCATAGAGGTCTAGTACCTCAAGATTGTGGGACTTATCAAGGTTTTCTCGCACTTGTTTGAAGATGTGTGCGTTGAAACTTTGTGGGTTAGGATGGGCCGTAATCATTAAAATATTCATGCGTTTTCTCCTTTGATGTAAATATCAAGCATATGTTCGATCATGGTTCGCAGAGATGCTTGTGAAAAGTCCGTTCCGATAGGACTTTTTGACAAAATAGCCAGACCTGAGATGAAGCTCCAGAAGTGAAAGAGAGTTTCGGCTTCACTATTGTGGAACCCCTCCTCCTGTCTCAGTTTAAGAACAACACACTTAAAAGCATCAAAACCGGGTAAGTCTTTGTCTGCTAAAATAGTATATTCAGAAAGCTCCATGTATTTAAAGGGATATTTAATAAAAAGTGCTTCAAAGACATAAGGATTCTTTTGTGCGGCTAAAACAAAGTTAAATCCCATTTGAGCCAATTTATCTCTCGCCGATGAGGATGAATTGATATTTAAGGTCATTTCACCGGCCCAGAAATCAGAGAGGCGTGATAGAAGGAGTCTGAGATAACCATCTTTACTGCCAAAGTGCTTATAGGGAGCACCGTGTGTGACACCACATTTTTGTGAGACTGTTCTTAGCGATAGATTATCTATGCCATGCTGGTAAATTTCTTCTATTCCTGTTTGGATTAAATTTTCCTTGAGCTGCGCTGTATTTCGTTTCACATAATCTCCTTTCTCAGCAAAAAGTATACATTGACTACTTTTTGAATGAAGTATACACCGTCTACTTTTGTTTGTCAAGAACTTTTCAATATTGACAAAAAATAATAAAAAAGATATTATGTTAAGCAGCTTAACGTAATATAAGGAGAAAGTGGATGGCAAATAATCTGCTCAATTTGAGCCAAGAGTTGCAAATATTTGTAGAAAAATATAAAAGACTGGAACAGGAACAACACCATATTCCCGATAGGGATCTGACGATGGTTGAGGTTCATCTGTTAGTCTTAGTTGGGCAGGAGAGGGGAATTGGTCTGTCTCAGATTGCCAAAAAACGACAGATTTCCCGCAGTGCCGTTACTCAGCTGGTCAATAAATTAGTTCTAAAGGGCTATCTGCAAAAGAAACTTTCACCGCATAAGAAGAGTTCTTATGGTTTGATTTTAACAGAGTTAGGGCAAGAAATTTACCAGCTGCATCTCTATCAGCACGAGTTTCTGAGGAAAAAGCTAGAGGAGGTTTTGGCGGTCTATCCCGAGCATTTTTTAGAAGAGGTAAGACAGTTGATGTCGGAAGTAGAAGGTGTCTGGGACGCCTTGGTAAAAAAGAATCGAGAAGGCTGGAACAATGGAGATTAGACTGATTAGTGATACTGCATTAGCAGACAGTGCTTTTGACATCATTATCAGTGGCTTAAAGCCTTCTAGCCCTTATCGGTTGGAGATGACCCTCTTGAATTACTATAATATCAACGCTCCTATGAACTTAAGTCGGAGAATTCCCTGGCGAGCCAGTGGTCTTTACGATTCAGATCAGCAGGGCTGTATTCGACTCAGCCAAGCAGCTTGCCAGTCTGGCTCTTATCGAGGACAGTATCCCATGGGGTTGTTTTTTAACAGTAGACCAGACAAAATAAAGAAAACAAGCCTGCCTTCGTGTTTAGAAGATATCTCGTTAGACGAGCGCTTTGATGTCCTTTTGGAAGTGTTTGAAGGGAAGCGAAAATTGGGAGAATTGCGGTTTCCACGTTATTACCAACTGCCTCATATCAGGTGGCAGGATGTCTCCTTTTCCCAAGCCAAAGCCAGACTTTTTTATCCAGAAAAGGCTCACAATTTCCCAGCCATCGTTGTACTGAGCGGCAGCGATGGTCGGATTGAAAAAGCCCAAAATATAGCTCAATTACTGGCCAGTCATGGATTCGTGACTATGGCTTTATCTTACTTTGGCTTGGAGGGAACAGCTCCTTATTTGGATAGGATCGATTTAGCAGTGGTTGAAGAAGCAGCAACTTATCTAGCAACTAGATCTGACGTAGACAGCAGTCGTTTAGGACTGTATGGTCGCTCCAAAGGAGCTGAAATGGCCTTGTGTGTAGCAGCTTATCTGCCTGATTATTTTCAATGCTTGGTACTCAACTCTCCCTCCTGTGCGGTGATGGAGGGATTGAAAAGCTTTCGCAACTCCGGTCATTCATCCTGGGTCTATCAGGGGAAAGCATTACCCTATACTCATTTCTCACTCAAAGATTTTATCAAGAGCCGCTTATTGAGGCGCCCTTTTATTTCTTATTGTAAAGATAGCTTGATTCCAGTTGATTCTATCAAGGCTAATGTGCTCTTGATAGGAAGTGAGCGAGATGAAGTCTGGCCAGCCGCTGACTCTATTAAAAGGATAGAAGCCGCTTGGAATCAACACCAGCGGCCCCTTTATCATCTGGAAAGCCTCTTGCTTAAAAATAGCGGTCACATGCTGAGCATAGCTTTTCAGCCTAACAATCGGTATAAAAAAATAGCTTGGCCAGAGTTCTTAGCTGACAGTCAGAAATCTTGGCAGGCAACTTTGGATTTTTTCAAAAATTATCTGTAGACTCTTTCTGACTATCCCTAATCCTATCCAATTATGCTATAATAGTGGGCGGCTAAAAAATTAAGATAGAAAAGGGAACTTATGTCTAAACAAACATTAGTTTTATTATACGGTGGACGCTCGGCAGAGCGTGAGGTATCCGTCTTGTCGGCTGAAAGCGTCATGCGTGCTGTTGACTATAATAAGTTTACTGTCAAGACTTACTTTATCACCCAAGCTGGTGATTTTATCAAGACGCAAGAGTTTACCAGCCAACCTCAGGATGATGAGAAACTGATGACCAATGAAACGGTTAATATGACTGCAAAGATCAAGCCAAGTGATATTTATGAGGAGAAGGCTGTGGTTTTTCCAGTGCTCCATGGTCCTATGGGCGAGGATGGTTCTATTCAGGGGTTTCTGGAGGTGTTGAAGATGCCTTATGTGGGGACCAACCTCCTCTCATCCAGTGTTGCTATGGACAAGATTACCACTAAGCATGTTTTAGAATCAGCCGGTGTTCCTCAGGTGGCTTATGTGACCTATATGGAAGGTCAGGATATGGCAGAGGCTATTAGCCAGACTGAGCAAAAATTGGTCTACCCTGTCTTTGTTAAACCAGCTAATATGGGTTCGTCCGTTGGAATTTCTAAAGCTGAGAATGAGGAAGAACTGCGTGCTGCCCTTGAACTAGCCCTCAAATACGACAGCCGTATCTTGATTGAGCAAGGTGTCAAGGCGCGTGAAATTGAAGTCGGTATTCTTGGCAATACTGATGTTAAGACGACGCAGCCGGGTGAAGTCGTCAAGGATGTGGCCTTCTACGATTACGAGGCCAAATATATTGATAACAAGATTACTATGGATATTCCAGCCAAAGTATCTGAGGAAATTATGACTAAGATGCAGACCTACGCTGAGACAGCCTTTCGTGCTATCGGCGGCTGCGGTCTGTCTCGCTGTGATTTCTTCCTAACTGAGAGCGGTGAGATCTACCTCAACGAGCTTAACACTATGCCAGGCTTCACTCAATGGTCCATGTATCCGCTTCTATGGGAAAATATGGGACTGCCTTATAGAAATTTGGTGACAGAATTGGTCCGCCTAGCTCAGGAAATGTTTGATAAACGCGAGGGACACTTATTATAAGTGTAAAACGAGCAAAACTATTGTGAACTGAGTCGGCTGTGTAAGAGTATTTTCAGCTATCATTGAAAAAGAGAGTGGGAAAAAATCAGTTGATTAGGTTGGCTGTATCAATCTGGTAAATGTAGAATATGCTAAAGAGTCTGGACTTTTGAACCAGACTCTTTTCTACCATTTGTTAGCTGTAGTGGGTGATGAAAAGTATACTCTGGAGAGAACAAAATCGGTTCTCTTTTTTCAATTTCCAGAAAAAGTTAAAAAGTTTCCAGAAAAACCAAAAAATAGTTTGAAAATTCAGATATATAGGTATATAATAGGGCCGAATTATGTAGAAATGAGGAGAAAGCTTATGCAAAAAGTTGAACAGTTTAGCAAGTGGCTTAGTAAATGGTTCACGGTCATTGTTATCATTTGGGCAGCATTTAACTATGTCCTGCCGCAAACGAGTACTTGGGTTATTCCCAATACGTCCTACTTACTGGGAATTATTCTGTTTGGGATGGGTTTGACTCTAACGACTGAAGATTTTATTCGGATTTCTAAGCGTCCCATTCCCGTTGTTCTTGGAACAGTAGCTCACTATGTCATTATGCCAGGCTTGGCCTGGCTGCTCTGTCTGCTTTTCCACCTAAAGGGAGCAACAGCAGCTGGGGTTATTTTAGTTGGCTCTTGCCCTAGTGGGACATCATCCAGTGTTATGGCCTTCCTTGCGGGCGGAGATGTTGCCTTAGATGTCTCAATTGAAGTCTTATCTACCTTGCTGGCCCCCTTGATGCTGCCGACTCTTCTATCCCTTTTGGCAGGACAATTTATTGCAGTTCCGGCGGCTAAGCTCTTTTTATCAACCCTACAAATTGTTGTTGTTCCTGTCGTTTTGGGGGTTATCGTCCATCGACTCTTAGCTCATAAAATTGATTCAGTTATTAAACTCATGCCCCTGATATCCCAAGCAGCTATCCTTTTGATTATCGGTGCAGTCGTATCAGCTAATCATGCTAATATCTTTACTTCAGCTACGGCCTTAGTTATTCCTGTTGTGATGCTGCATAATCTTTGTGGTTATGGTTTAGGTTATGGCTTTTCTAAGTTATTGCGCTTGAAAGAACCTCAGCAAAAAGCTATTACCTTTGAAGTCGGCATGCAGGATTCAAGTTTAGGGGCAACACTGGCTATTAAATACTTCACTCCCCAAGCAGCCATTCCTTCAACCATTTTCTCTATTTGGCATAATATCTCAGGTTCGATATTATCGTCTTGGTGGAAGAATCACTCCAAGGAGCTGGTTGTCCAAGAAGATTAAGAAAGATTGGGAATTAAGCTTGACCAACTGAAGTGCAGTTGACTAGGCTTGTATAGTATAAAATCCCTGTTCACTGCGTAATGCACCCCAAAAGTTAGACAGATAACGAATGGAGGTCAGTACATCGATGAGCAGGGATTTTATAGTGTTTATTTTTGACTAGTATTGGTCAATTGCCGCCAGTCTCTGAGACGTTGCAGTTGGGTCATGACCAGCATTGTTAAAATAATCCGAAATGGAATTTCAAAAATTTTAAGCCAGCGACCAGCTAGATACTGAACAGATATAGGGGTATGGTAATAAATTTGGATGAGCAAGGGGGTAAAAATAAAGGTTCCCACCAGCATGATCGTGAGTGTAGCTAGGCTAACATAGAGCCAATCTTTTTTAGCATGCCAACTGAGTGCTTTACCATAGAAGAAAATACCATACAGTGCGCCTTGAGCGGCTTCAAGCAGGGTCCACCAGATGATAAACTGGGAGGTGCCACCAGACAGACTGTCTACAATGTCAATAAGACCGAGACAAATAAAGCTATACAAAGGTCCTCCGATTGCCCCAATCATGGTTGAGACAAGGAAGGTTAGGCTGAAGACCAGCTGCTGAGGGATGATTGGAATAGAAAATTTACTAACAGCGACTGATAGGGCTACTAGCATAGCTAACGTTACTAACTGTTTAGTTGTGAGCTGAGGGAAATAATTTTTTGAGAACATAAAAAGGCTCCTTACTAATTTTAGTGGAGCTGTTTAAAATGGAGACAGCCCTAAGCTAGATGTGTAAAGAACGATGGCTAGGCTTAGGGAATCCTTGATTAAAAACAGCGGATGCAATGATTTACCGCGCTTGAGCTTCGTTATGTGACAACATCCCATTCACATACACTTGACGCAAATCATTTACTCTGTATTAAAAATACTTTGTTAGTCTAGCATTCTTTGGCTTATTTTCCTAGTTTTATGGATAATTCCATAGAAAATGTTCGTGTTTTTATGATTTCTCCCCTAAATCTTAAAAGGGGCCAGTTTGATGGCAAATTTATGGTATAATTTCTTATAAATGTTTAGCTGAAGATAAATAATGAAGGAATTCTTATGAAATTAACGTTACATGAAATTGCAAAAGTGGTGAACAGTCTCAATGACGTTTCAGTTTTTGAAGATTTTTCTATCCATAATATTGAATTTGACAGTCGTAAGGTTGCAGCAGGCGATCTTTTTTTACCGCTCAAAGGGGTACGGGACGGTCATGAATTTATTCCGAAGGCCTTTGAAAATGGTGCTGTGGCATCATTTTCTGAAATTGAACTAGCTGGTGTCCCCTATATACAGGTAAAAAACTGCCTGTCAGCCTTTCAACTTCTGGCTAAGTATTACCTAGATAAAATGGCAGCTGAGGTCATTGCTGTAACTGGTTCTAATGGTAAGACAACGACTAAGGACATGATTCATGGTGTATTAGCGACGACTTATAAAACATATAAGACACAGGGAAATTACAATAATGAAATTGGTTTACCTTATACAGTTCTCCATATGCCTGATGATACGCAGAAGTTAGTACTGGAAATGGGGCAGGATCATCTAGGAGATATTGAGCTTTTGTCCAAGATTGCTAGGCCAAAAATTGGGATTGTGACCTTGATTGGTGAAGCTCATCTTGAATTTTTTGGCAGCAGGGATAAGATTGCTCAAGGGAAGATGCAGATTGCCTGTGGTATGCCTTCGGATGGTACCTTAGTAGTTCCTGCGGATAAAATTGTTAACGCGTATTTGCCTAAAGAGTGCCAAACCGTGCGTTTTGGAGCGGATGAGGACATTTTTATTACTGATTTGGTCGAAGAAAAGGAAGGCTTGCATTTTAAGGTTAATTTTCTGGAGGGCGGTATTGAATTGCCTCTGCCTGGGCGCTATAATGCTACGAATGCGATGCTAGCAGCTTATGTCGGTCTATTGGAAGGGGTACCGGATTCTTGCATTCAGTCAGCTCTCAAACATTTGAGTCTGACTAAGAATCGTACGGAGTGGAAAAAGGCTGGTAATGGTGCGGACATCTTAGCAGATGTCTACAATGCTAATCCGACAGCGATGAAGCTAATTTTGGAGACCTTTCTTGCGATTCCTGCTAATGAGGGTGGCAAAAAGTTGGCTGTCTTGGCTGATATGAAAGAATTAGGTCCCCAGTCGGTACAGATGCACACCGATATGGTTAGGAACCTTAATCCTGACGATTTAGATATCCTTATCTGCTATGGAGAAGATATTGCTGGCTTGGCCCAATTAGCTGGTCAAATGTTTCCGGTTGGTCGAGTTTATTACTTTAAAAAGACGGAACAAGAAGATCAGTTCGCTGAGATGGTTGACCAGATTAAGAAACTGTTGAAGCCTGAAGATCAAATTTTACTCAAGGGCTCGAATTCCATGCACCTTGACCAAGCTATAGAAGCCTTGTTGTAGGTACTGTAAGATTAGAGGAAAGGGACTTTTAGAATGGGAGAATTCTTTCTAAATTTTTTCACAACGGTAGAAACTCAACCCCCAACTATCACAGGTTTTTGGTATCTGATGATTTTGATGGGAATAGTCGTTTTGATAGGCCTGACTGTCTGTTATCATAAAAGTTCAGCCTATGTTAATTTTTTTAAATGGTTGCAGATTGTGCAGTTACTGGTACTTTATAGCTGGTATTTGGTGTGCCATATCCCTTTAGCTAACAGTCTACCTCTCTACCATTGTCGTTTGGCTATGGTTGGTTTGGTGCTTTTGCCAAATAAGTTTCCTCTCAAACACTATCTTGCCTTGATGGGGGTTGGCGGAGCATTTTTTGCTCTGGGCTATCCTGTTCCAGACCCCTATACGTTTCCACATATTACAGGGGTTTCCTTTTTCATTGGTCATTTTGCTCTTTTAGTTAATGGTCTAGCTTATTTGCTCAATTATTTTCAAGTGACTCGGTTCAGTTTGGCAAGGATAGTGGGGTATACCTTTGTCTTGGACCTGTTTCTTCTTTGGGTTAATCATCTGACTGGCGGTAATTACGGTCTTATGCGTTTTACACCGATTATTGATAACAGCAATGTTTGGGTAAATTATGTTGTTGTTTCTGCTGTTTTTAGCCTAGCCTTGGTTTTGGTTGAACTTTCTTTTAGAAGGTGGAAGAAAGCCTGAAGGCTTTTTCTTTTTGCTTTCGTCACTGTTCATATTTCTATCATTTATGCTATAATGATAGAGACTGTAATTCGACTTATTTTTCAGCATTATTGCCCAATTACTAGTTGGTGGAAGCTGAAAAACTAAGGACCGTTGGTGAAAATATGGTGTTTAACCATGATAATAACGTAAACAATCAGAAGCCATGCTCTAACATTATTAATTGAGCCTGCCCACAACTCTGTGGAGTTCGGTGTCCTAGTTTGAATTGCTGAAGCTTGTCGCCGAAAGATCAAGCAGCAAGAATAGTGAGAAAAAGGTGCGTTTCTTAGGGATAACGGTTTTTCCTTTGAGTCGCTTTAATGGCTTTGTATCTTAGAAAGGGAGTCACCATGAGTGATATTAAAATTATTGCCCTAGGGGGTGTTCGTGAAAACGGAAAAAACCTCTATATTGTTGAGATCAATGAATCTATTTTTATTTTAGACACTGGTCTCAAGTACCCTGAAAATGAACAATTAGGGGTCGATGTTGTTATTCCTAATATGGATTACCTTATTGAAAATAAGAAGCGAGTGCAGGGGGTCTTTCTGACTCACGGTCACGCCGATGCTATTGGTGCTCTGCCCTACCTTTTGCAGGATGTACGAGTTCCGGTCTTTGGTTCAGAATTAACCATTGAGTTAGCTAAACTCGTTGTGAAAAATAACGCTCAGACAAAGAAATTTAATAATTTCCACGTTGTTGATGCTGGAACAGAGATCGAGTTTCAGGATGCAGTCGTTTCTTTCTTTAGTACGACTCACTCAATCCCTGAGAGTCTGGGAGTTGTTTTAGGAACGGATCAAGGTAATATTGTCTACACTGGGGACTTCAAGTTTGACCAAGCAGCCAGTCAGGGGTATCAGACAGATTTTGCTCGCTTGGCTGAAATTGGTCGCGAAGGTGTTTTAGCTCTTCTGGCAGATTCAGCTAATGCTGACAGTAGGGTGCAGGTGGCCAGTGAAGCTGAAGTAGGGATTGAAATGGATGATGTTATCTCTGATGCTGAAGGTCGCATTATTGTCGCGGCGGTGGCTAGCAACCTCTCGCGTATCCAGCAGGTCTTTGATGCGGCTGCGGATTATGGCCGTCGAGTTGTGTTGACAGGCTTTGATGTGGAAAATATTGTGCGGACAGCGATTCGTTTGAAAAAGCTGAGTATTGCAGATGAAAAGCTCATTGTTAAACCCAAAGAAATGCATAAATTTGAAGACCGCGAGCTAATCATTTTGGAAACAGGCCGTATGGGAGAACCTTTAGAGGGTTTGCGTAAAATGGCTATTGGACGCCACCGTTATGTTGAAATTAAAGATGGCGATTTAGTTTATATCGTGACAACACCGAGTGTCGCCAAAGAAGCAGTTGTGGCTCGTGTCGAAAATATGATTTACATGGCTGGCGGTTCTGTCAAGCTGATTACGCAAAATCTGCGTGTGTCAGGTCATGCTAATGGCCGCGATTTACAGCTGCTGATAAATATGCTGCGCCCAAGTTATCTTCTGCCGATTCAAGGGGAGTACCGCCAACTGCAGGCGCAAGCCGATTTGGCTGAAGAGGTGGGGATCCTTCCTGAGAATATCTACATCATGAAGCGTGGTGATATCATGGTGCTTAATGAGGAAGGCTTTCTGCATGAAGGCGGTGTGCCAGCTAGCGATGTTATGATTGATGGTAATGCTATTGGTGATGTCGGGAATATCGTTCTGCGTGATCGCCGTATTCTGTCTGAAGATGGTATCTTTATCGTTGTTATTACAGTGAATAAAAAGCAAAAAACGATTGTCTCTAAGGCCAAGGTTCATACTCGTGGTTTTGTCTATGTCCGTAAGAGTAGGGATATCCTGCGTGAAAGCGCAGACTTGGTCAATAAGACGGTTGAAGATTACCTAGCAACAGACGGTTTTGAGTGGAGTGAATTAAAGGGACAGGTTCGTGATGAACTCAATAAGTTCCTTTTCGATCAAACCAAGCGCCGCCCGGCTATCCTACCAGTTATCATGGAAGTGCGTTAGGATGTTGGAATGATTTAGTCAGTAAAGCAAATAAATAAGGCAGGGAGGCCTGCCTTTTTCCTGTTGAAAAAAGGAGATAGATTTATGGCATCTTTTCAAATTGAATATCATTCAAAGGTATTGGGATATGAACGGCAGGTCAATGTGATTTATCCGGATGCTTTTAAAATAGCGCAAGAAGCTGTTGATGATACTGATATTCCGATTCTCTATCTTTTGCATGGCATGGGAGGCAACCATAATTCGTGGCAGAAACGCACCAGTATTGAGCGTTTACTTCGTCACACTAACCTTATAGTGGTTATGCCTTCAACGGATCTGGCTTGGTACACGAACACGGCTTATGGTCTCAAATATTTTGATGCTATTGCTAAAGAGCTGCCTCAGGTTATGCGCCGTTTTTTCCCAAATATGACGGATAAGCGAGAAAAAACCTATATTGCTGGTCTTTCTATGGGTGGCTATGGTGCTTATAAGCTAGCTCTGTTGACTAATAATTTTGGCTATGCCGGCTCTTTTTCTGGTGCTTTGCAATTTGATATGGGCAATCTGCGTGATAGTCTTGAAGAAGATGTCAGCTATTGGCAGGGGATTTTCGGTGATTTATCGTCAAGTGATATTGAAAGGCATTACTTAACGACTATGGTGGCTCAGCACGATATGAAAACGAAGTTTTATGCTTGGTGTGGTGAGCAAGATTATCTTTACCCAGCAAATGAGAAAGCTGTGGCAGACTTTAAAGAGTTGGGCTTGGACATCACTTACAGAACAGCATCTGGCAGGCATGAATGGTACTATTGGGAGAAACAGCTGGAAGCTTTTTTAGAGTGGCTGCCTTTAGATTATGTAAAGGAAGAGCGCTTGTCCTAAGCCTTGCTTTACAAATTTGTGACAGGATGACTTCTTGCTTGTGTTTTAGGGTCCCTCTTGTTATACTTATTTTCCTTTAGAATGATTGACAAAAAGGAGGGTATTTATGAGACGATTGTCAGGTATTATTCTTGCTGTTCCAAAAGCTATTTTTAGTTTTGCTTGGCGATTTTTCTGGGGAATGGTTAGGACTGTTCTAATCCTAGCGGCCTTGCTGCTGTGCTTATTTTGGTATGCCAACCACTCTCATTCGCCTGTAGCACAGTCTCTTCAGGAAGCTTTTGCAAATGTTAATGCGCAAATCTCTCCTAACAAAAATCTTGATCGGAACTTACAGGATTTAACAACGGATGTTACGGCAAATCACCAAAAGGGTGCTCGTTGGGCAGAACCGTCAGCAACTGTCTACCTTGAGTCAACTAATCCTAGTTTTGTTAAGGCTTACCAAGATGCGCTTGCTGCTTGGAATGCAACGGGAGCTTTTACCTTTAAGCAAGTTCATGATAAAGCTGGAGCTGACATCATTTTAAGTGATCATTCGGACGCTAACAGCCAAGCTGCTGGCGAGGCCCAGACAACGACAGAAAGTTTGAGTAATCGGATTACACACGCTGATGTTTATCTCAACAGCCACTACCTTTTGGATGCAGCCTATGGTTACACGCAGGAGCGCATTACTAATACGGCTGAACACGAATTAGGCCATGCTATCGGTTTGGAGCATGATGATAGTCAGACATCCGTCATGCAGTCGGCCGGTTCATACTATGGTATCCAAGAGGTTGATGTAGCTGCCGTTCAAGAACTCTATGCTGATTAGGATCAATTAGGAGGTCTTATGTTCTCATTTGTTAAAAATTGGGTGCACCGATATCCTGAACAAGCCTTCTTAGTCATTTTTAATACGGGAATTTTTGCTTGGTTGCATACCACTGGCTCAGCGATTGCAAATCAATTGGGGCTGGCTTGGGACAAGACTAGTCAGCTGCCTACTTGGCTAACTAATCTAACCCATAATAGTCTGGCTAGTTTGCAGAATTTCTTTGGGCATACAGCTTGGACTTGGCTGATTATTTCCATGCTATTAACAGTGATTTTGCGTTTTATTAGGGGGCTATTCAAACTGATTTTATTTGTCTTTATTGTTGGTGCTGGACTCTATCTGGTTTACCGGCATCAGACTATTTTGGGGCAGTTGCCTGGTTAGAAATACGGGAATATCGGCATTAAACTATTGTTTTTGCTGTGTAAGCGATAGAACTAAGGTTTTGAAGCTCTTTGACAGTCTCATGATACGCCACTGGCTTATGATCATCTAGCTCTGTTAGCTTCATTTCCCACCCCAGAGATTCTCCAGTTCTTCTGAATTGTGAGGCAAGCTAAGCTGATTTTCTTTAAGTATAAAATATTAGCTGGTCAGTTGTTTTATATCTTAGGGATTGGAAGAATAAGAAATTTCAAACAAGGATTTTGGAGTTATTTCTTATTCTCTTTTTGTTATAATAAAAGTATGATTATTTTACAGGGAAATAAATTAGAACGCTCTTTTGCAGGGGACATCCTTTTTGATAATATTACTATTCAGGTTAATGAGCGCGATCGCATTGCCCTAGTCGGTCGCAATGGAGCAGGAAAATCAACATTGTTGAAAATTTTGGTTGGCGAAGAAGCCCCGACCTCTGGTCAGGTTAATACTAAACGAGATTTGAGTCTTTCTTATCTGGCTCAGGACAGCCGTTTTAAATCTGAAGATACTGTTTATGGCAGCATGTTACGAGTCTTTGAAGATTTGCGCCGGCAGGAACATCAATTGAGGATGATGGAGCAGCAGATGGGAGAGGTCTCAGGTGCAAAGTTAGATAAACTAATGCAGGATTACGACCAGCTGTCCGAGAACTTTCGTAGCCAGGGGGGCTTTAACTATGAAGCAGAGATCAAGGCTATTTTAAATGGCTTTCAATTTGATGAGAGTATGTGGCAGACTCCGGTTTCTGCCTTATCGGGAGGCCAAAATACCCGCTTAGCTCTGGCTAAGATGCTGCTGGAAAAACCAGAACTTTTGGTGCTGGATGAACCGACCAATCACTTGGATATTGAGACCATTGCTTGGCTGGAGAACTATTTGGTTAATTACCAAGGAGCCTTGATTATAGTCAGCCATGACCGCTATTTTTTAGATAAGGTGGCAACGATTACTTATGACCTGACCCCCCATTCTTTGGACCGCTATGTGGGCAATTACTCGGCTTTTATGGACGCCAAGGCTGAGCGTTTAGAGTCGGAAGCCAAGGCCTATGAAAAACAGGCTAAAGAAATTGCTAAACTAGAGGACTTTGTTCGGAAGAATATTGTTCGCGCTTCAACCACCAAGCGGGCTCAGGCGCGTCGCAAACAGCTTGAAAAAATGGAGCGGTTGGACAAGCCCCAAGCGGGTCAAAAATCAGCTAACATGACTTTCCACTCGGATAAAGCATCAGGGAATGTTGTTTTAACGGTCAACGATGCTGCGATTGGTTACAATCAACAGATTTTGTCAGAGCCGATTAATTTGGATGTAAAAAAATTTGATGCCATCGCAATCGTTGGTCCAAATGGTATTGGTAAATCTACCTTAGTAAAATCCATTGTTGGGCAAACACCTTTTATTAAGGGGACTTCAATTTACGGAGCTAATGTTGAGGTTGGCTATTATGATCAAAGTCAAGGCAATCTGACCAGAAGCAATACGGTCTTGGATGAGCTTTGGAATGCTTTTTCAACCACACCAGAGGTGGAAATTCGTAATCGCTTAGGGGCTTTTCTTTTCTCTGGTGATGATGTCAAAAAATCTATCAGTATGTTGTCTGGGGGTGAGAGAGCGCGTTTGCTTCTCGCTAAACTGTCTATGGAAAATAATAATTTTTTGATCCTAGATGAGCCAACAAACCATCTGGATATCGATAGCAAGGAGGTTTTGGAAGCTGCCTTGATTGATTTTGATGGTACGCTGCTCTTTGTTAGTCATGACCGTTATTTTATCAATCGTGTAGCGACTAAGGTATTGGAAATATCAGCTCAAGGTTCAACGCTCTATCTGGGAGATTATGACTATTATCTTGAAAAGAAGGCAGAGCAGCAAGAATTAGCGCGCTTATCTGTTGATGGTGAGAACCTGGCCCCCCAGCAAGATCCTGTTCAGGGTTCTCGGTTTGCTTCGGATTATCAAACTCAAAAGGCGACCCAAAAGGAAGTTCGTAAATTAACTCGGCGCTTAGAACAGCTTGAAAGTGAGCTAGAAGTTCTTGATGGCAGAGGTGTGGTCATTTCAGAAGAAATGGGGCAGACAAATGATGCCCAGACTCTGATGGATTTGCAGTCTGATCTTGATCGACTCACTCAGCAGCAAGATGATCTGATGCTAGAATGGGAAGAATTACACGAGCAATTAGAAGAATTTGAGTGAGCTAGAACTGTTCCCTTGTCCTTAGATTAGTATCTGGGCAAGGGATTTTTTAGTTTGTGAAAAAATACTCAATTTTATTTTGAAATCCCTTTCTTTCTTATAATATCAATGAGCTTCTTTTTTGCAGTTTGTGAAATTTTCGGATAAAATAGAGTTGTAAAAGATTATGTGGAGGTTGATATGGCAGAACTATCGAAAGAGCAATTGCTAGAATTATATTTGAAAATGGAGCGTATCCGTGAGTTCGATATGCGTATTAATAAATTAGTTCGTCGTGGCTTTGTCCAAGGGATGACTCATTTCTCAGTAGGTGAAGAGGCAGCTAGTGTTGGTGCAGTAGCCCACCTTGGTTACGACGACATCATTTTTTCCAACCACAGAGGTCATGGTCAGTCTATTGCCAAGGATATGGATCTCAAGGGGATGATGGCTGAGTTGGCTGGTAAAGTAACTGGTGTTTCTAAAGGACGTGGCGGTTCCATGCACTTGGCTGACTTTGAAAAAGGGAACTATGGGACCAATGGTATTGTTGGCGGTGGTTATGCCCTAGCAGTTGGGGCAGCCCTTACCCAACAATATAAAGAGACAGGTAACATTGTTGTAGCTTTTTCAGGTGATGGTGCTACTAATGAAGGCTCCTTTCACGAGTCAGTCAATATGGCTGCAACTTGGAAACTGCCAGTAATTTTCTTTATCATCAATAACCGTTATGGCATTTCAATGGATATCAATAAGGCGACCAATACCCCTCACCTTTATACTCGTGCAGAAGCTTATGGTATTCCAGGTTATTATGTCGAAGATGGCAACGATGTCATGGCCGTCTATGATAAAATGCAAGAAGTAGTTGAATATGTTCGCGCTGGTAATGGACCTGCTATCATCGAGGTTGAATCTTACCGTTGGTTTGGTCACTCAACAGCCGACGCTGGTAAATACCGTAGCAAAGACGAGGTGGATAGCTGGAAAGCCAAAGACCCTCTTCTCAAATTCCGCGATTATGCCGTTCAAAATACAGATATTACAGCAGCGGAGTTGGAAGCTATCCATGAGCAAGTCGTTAAGGAAATTGATGATGCTTATGAGTTTGCTCAGAGCAGTCCAGATCCAGATCTTTCTGTGGCTTTTGAAGATGTGTGGGTAGATTAACTCTTTTATTCGAAAATTTAAGCGTTTGTCCAATGGGACTAAGACTAGGCTATTGGAGTAAAAAAATCATTTATAATGACTTGATAGATTGATGGAGAAAATAATGACAGAAACGAAAAAAATGGCGCTACGGGAGGCTGTTAATTTGGCCATGACCGAAGAGATGCGTAAGGATGAAAATATCTTCTTGATGGGAGAAGATGTCGGAATCTATGGTGGAGACTTTGGAACTTCGGTTGGTATGTTTGAAGAGTTTGGACCCAAACGTATCAAGGACACTCCAATTTCTGAAGCGGCTATCGCCGGTTCAGCGATCGGTGCCGCCATCACAGGATTACGTCCCATCGTGGATATTACGTTTATGGATTTCTTGACGATCGCTCTAGATGCTATCGTTAATAACGGTGCCAAGAATAACTATATGTTTGGTGGTGGTCTCAAGACCCCTGTAACCTTCCGTGTGGCATCAGGTTCTGGTATTGGTTCAGCAGCCCAGCACTCTCAATCTTTGGAAGCTTGGCTGACCCACATTCCAGGTATTAAGGTCGTTGCTCCAGGTAACGCTAATGAAGCCAAGGGTCTCCTCAAGTCTGCTATCCAAGATAATAATATCGTTGTCTTTATGGAGCCAAAGGCTCTCTATGGCAAAAAGGAAGAGGTCAGTTTAGATCCAGATTTTTATATCCCAATTGGGAAGGGTGATATTAAGCGAGAAGGAACGGATCTTACAATTGTGACTTACGGTCGCCTGCTTGAGCGCGTACTCCAAGCGGCTGAGGAAGTGGCAGAACAGGGGATCAGTGTTGAAGTTGTGGACCCGCGTACTCTTATCCCGCTCGACAAGGAATTGATTATCAATTCTGTTAAAAAGACTGGTAAGGTAATGTTAGTCAATGATGCCTACAAGACAGGCGGTTTCACCGGTGAGATTGCGGCAATGATTACCGAAAGCGAAGCTTTCGATTATCTTGATCACCCAATTGTGCGTTTGGCCAGTGAAGATGTACCTGTTCCTTATGCGCGTGTCTTAGAGCAAGCTATTCTACCAGATGTTGGAAAAATTAAGTCAGAAATTATTAAAATGGCAAACAAGGGTAATTAAGCTCGATACCTAACGTCAGCCTAAATGATTAGAAAGGATGAGGATAAGTAAAGAAGCCTTGTTTAAAGGCTTTTGTCTGCTTATTCAGGACAAACTATGGCAGTTGAAATTATTATGCCTAAACTCGGTGTTGATATGGCCGAAGGTGAAATCATCGAGTGGAAAAAGCAAGAGGGCGACAGCATTCAAGAAGGTGACATCTTACTTGAAATTATGTCTGATAAGACAAATATGGAAATCGAAGCTGAAGACTCAGGTGTTCTGATCAAGATTGTCCACCCTGCTGGCGATACGGTCCCCGTTACCCAAGTTATCGGGTATATCGGCGAGGCTGGGGAAGTGGTTGAGGCTGGTTCAGCTAGCCAATCAGCCTCAGATGCTGACCAGCAACCAGCTGCAGTTCCTCAGGAAGCACCGCGAGCAATGCCAGCTTCTTCAGCGGATTCAGATAGTCCTAGAGTGGATACTACTAGCAAAGTTCGTGCCACACCAGCTGCTCGAAGGCTAGCTGAGGAGCAGGGGGTTGACCTTGGACAAGTGTCTGGTTCGGGCCCTCATGGGCGTGTTCATAAGGAAGATGTTGAGAACTTCAAGGGTGCCCAACCTAAAGCAACCCCACTGGCTCGTAAGATGGCCCTTGACTTAGGTGTCGATTTAGCAACAGTGAAGGGCAGTGGTGTTTTTGGTAAGATTACCAAGGAGGATATTTTGGCACTTAGTCAACCCCAACAGCCAACTGCTGATTCTACTACTTCAGAGGAACCCGTTCAAACTTTACCAGAAGGTGTTGAAATCAAGCCAATGTCGGCCATGCGTAAGGCTATCGCTAAAGGTATGACCAATTCCTACCTGACAGCACCAACCTTTACGCTTAATTACGATATTGACATGACCAATCTTATGGCTCTACGTAAGCAGATCCTTGAGCCCATTATGGCAAAAACGGGACAAAAGGTCACCTTCACGGATCTCATTGGCTTAGCTGTCGTCCGTACCTTGATGAAACCAGAACATGAATATCTCAACGCTTCTCTTATCAATGATGCCAGTGATATCGAGTTACATCGTTTTGTCAATCTTGGTATTGCTGTTGGTTTGGACGATGGCTTGATTGTTCCTGTGGTTCACAATGCTGATAAGATGAGCCTATCAGAATTTGTCGTCGCTTCAAAAGATGTTATCAAAAAGGCTCAAGCTGGTAAGCTTAAGGCGGCCGAAATGTCTGGCTCGACCTTTTCTATCACTAATTTGGGAATGTTTGGAACCAAGTCCTTTGATCCAATCATCAATCAGCCAAACTCAGCTATCTTGGGTGTGGCAGCGACAGTTCAAACACCGACTGTTATTGATGGTGAAATTACCATTCGCCCTATTATGCAACTCTGCTTGACCATTGACCACCGGATCGTCGATGGTATGAATGGCGCCAAATTCATGGTGGACCTCAAGCATATGCTCGAAAACCCAATGGAACTCTTGATTTGATTAGAAATAATGAGATAAGTTATTAGTTATTAGTAGAAGAACCTTTAAACAAAACAAAGAAAGGATGTAGAGCAAGAGGAAGACGGAACTAAGCCCGAGCCGAAAGCTCGGAAAAAAGCTAAATCATTTGGGAAATCAGGATTTTCCACGCTTTCCTAGATTCAGTCGCTTTCCTTTCGCTCTTGGTATCTTAAATATGGCAGTTGAAATTATTATGCCTAAGCTCGGTGTTGACATGGCCGAAGGCGAAATCATCGAGTGGAAAAAACAAGAAGGTGATACAGTTCAAGAAGGTGATATCCTCCTTGAAATTATGTCCGATAAAACCAATATGGAAATCGAAGCGGAAGACTCAGGTGTTCTTCTGAAAATCATTCATCCAGCAGGTGACACAGTGCCTGTTACAGAAGCGATCGGCTATATTGGTGCAGAAGGTGAAGTTGTGGATACTGGTGCTGCGTCAGCCCCTGTTTCTTCAGAGCCAGCTGTCGAAGAAGCGGCTGCTAATTTAGAAGCCGCAGGTCTGCAAGTTCCTAAGGCTCCGGTTCCTGATGCTGTACCAACCCCTGCAGCCCTAGCTGATGATGAGTATGATATTGTTGTGGTCGGCGGCGGTCCTGCTGGTTACTATGCTGCTATTCGTGGTGCTCAGCTAGGCGGAAAGATCGCTATCGTTGAAAAAGCAGAGTATGGCGGTGTCTGCCTCAATAAAGGCTGTATCCCCACTAAGACCTATCTGAAGAATGCCGAGATTTTGGATGGCTTAAAGATCGCGGCGGGTCGCGGTATCAATCTAGCCTCAACTAACTACAGCATTGATATGGACAAGACTGTCGACTTCAAAAATTCCGTTGTTAAAACGTTGACTAGCGGCGTTCGCGGTCTTCTCAAAGCAAATAAGGTCACCATGTTCAACGGTTTTGCTACCGTAAATCCTGATAAGACGGTAACAATCGGCTCTGAGACAATCAAGGGTCGAAACATCATCTTAGCGACAGGTTCAACAGTTTCTCGTATCAATATTCCAGGCATTGATTCTTCGTTAGTATTGACTTCTGATGATATTTTAGACCTGCGTAAAATGCCTAAGTCGCTGGCCGTGATGGGTGGTGGCGTTGTTGGTATTGAGCTAGGATTGGTTTGGGCTTCTTACGGTGTAGAAGTCACCGTCATTGAAATGGCTGACCGTATCATTCCTGCTATGGATAAAGAAGTATCCAAGGAACTAGAAAAAATCCTGACTAAGAAAGGTATGACAATTAAGACGCAGGTTGGTGTCTCTGAAATTGTTGAAGCTAACAATCAACTGACGCTTAAACTTAATAACGGTGAAGAAGTGGTTGCTGAAAAAGCGCTTCTGTCTATCGGTCGAGTGCCACAGCTGAAAGGTTTAGAAAAACTTGATTTAGAAATGGAGCGCGGCCGTATCAAGGTCAATGCCTATCAAGAAACCTCTATCTCAGGCATCTATGCACCGGGAGATGTCAATGGTACTAAGATGCTGGCTCATGCGGCCTATCGTATGGGTGAGATCGCTGCTGAAAATGCTATCTGGGGGAATGTCCGCAAAGCCCATCTTGATTTTACACCGGCTGCTGTTTATACGCATCCAGAAGTGGCCATGTGCGGTATCACAGAGGAGGATGCCCGTCAGCAGTATGGCAACATTTTGGTCGGTAAGGCTAGTTTTACTGGTAACGGTCGTGCTATTGCTTCGAATGAAGCACAAGGTTTTGTAAAGGTCATTGCCGATACCAAGTATCATGAAATTCTTGGTGTTCATATCATCGGTCCATCTGCTGCTGAAATGATTAATGAAGCTTCAACTATTATGGAAAATGAACTGACTGTCGATGAATTGCTCCAATCTATCCACGGTCATCCGACTTTCTCTGAAGTGCTCTATGAAGCCTTTGCTGATGTGCTTGGAGAAGCCATTCATAATCCGCCAAAACGCAAATAATCCGCTACTCTTTTTCTGCTCATTCATTTATAAGCAAGATAGAAGAAAAAGGACAAAAGTCCTGCCACCTAAAAACAGGAAAGTAGCAGAGGTTTGCGCCTTAAAATAAGAGAGCGAGGAAAATCAAAATCGCCACTTCATGGTGATTGACCGATTTTTGTCCCACTCTCTTTTGTTTTGAAAATATGTCAAAATCATCATGCTAATGAAATTTTATTCAGATGTGAGGTTCTTATTAAATGAAATATATCGTTAATAAATCTAACAATCCCGCCTACAATGTTGCCTTGGAAGCTTATGCTTTTCGAGAGCTAGTTGATGAGGATGAACTTTTTATTCTCTGGATCAACGATCCCGCTATTATTATTGGTAGACACCAAAATGCAATTCAGGAAATCAATAAAGAATATACAGATGCACATGGGATTCGTGTTGTTCGTCGGCTGTCGGGTGGTGGTGCAGTTTATCACGATCGAAACAATCTCAATTACACTATCATTTCTAATAAGTCTGATGAAGGAGCTTTTGATTTTAAAACCTTCTCAGAACCTGTAATTGCAACTCTAGCTGATTTGGGTGTTCAGGCAAAATTTTCCGGCCGTAATGATCTTGAGATTGATGGTAAGAAAATATGTGGAAATGCTCAAGCTTACTACAAGGGACGGATGATGCATCATGGCTGTCTCTTGTTCGATGTTGATATGACTGTCCTAGGCGATGCCCTAAAGGTAAGTAGGGATAAAATTGAATCCAAGGGAGTCAAATCCGTGCGTTCCCGGGTTACTAATATTTTAAGTGAACTACCAGAGAAGATTACAGTCCAAGAATTTTCAGATAAAATTTTGGACAAGATGAAGGAAATGTATCCTGACATGACGGAGTATGTCCTCAATGATGATGAACTAGCTAAAATTCAGAAATCTTACGAAGAGCAGTTCAATACTTGGGATTGGACTTACGGTCAGGCACCAGAATATACAATTGAACGCAATGTCCGCTATTCTGCCGGCAAGATCAATACCTTTGCCAATGTTGAAAATTCAATAATCAAAGGCATTAAGATTTATGGTGACTTTTTTGGTGTCTTAGATGTTGAGGCTATAGAGAATCTCTTATTGGGGTGCCGTTACGAATATCGAGACGTTTTGGAACATTTGAAAACAATAGATATCAGCCGCTATTTCTCTGGTATGAGCGCTGAAGAAGTAGCTAAGGCAATTGTAGCTTAACAGAAAAATTACATTTAAATAACAAATATTACTTTGAAAATACGGGAGTGTTGAATTTTTTTATAAAATATCCTTAAAGGCCGTCTGAGTTTGATTTTCTATAACTATTTTGTTACACTGTTTGACATAGCAAGGATTTTACAAATTAAATGAGTTTGTAACATTGCTAAATTTCTATAATCAAGAAGGGTTATTAAAATGGGAAAGAAGAAATTGACTCAATACTCATTGCTTAGTGGATTAGTATTGACGACTCTTGCTGCTGGTCAGTCAGTTCTTGCTGATGAAGCAACTGATGTAAATGCTAATAACACTGCCGCAGACAATCAGGCTTCAGAAGTATCAACATCTGGACCTCAGGTCAAAGTTATTAATCAAACAACTGAGGACAACAAAACAACGACTACTTCAGAAGTGACTTCACCAGAGTTGACGCAAGCAGTTGGTGATGTTAATAACTTTAACAAGGCTAACCAACCATCAACTGATAGCAATAAAGGTGATGCTAACGGTGGTACTCAAGATGCCAACTCTACACAGTCGGTGCCGGTTCCACCTGTAACTATTTCTGAAGGCGAAACCAAGACTTATGATACTGTCGAAGAAGCTGATGCTGCCAATAAAGCCCAAGCAGAAGCAATTCAAAATACTTTGGCACAGTACCAAAAGAATGTCGCTGATTATCGTGAGAAATTAGCAAACTATAACAAAGCAAATGAAGAATATGTTGCTGCTAAAGCTGCTTATGACGAAAAAGTTAAGGCTTACAATGATTACCATGAAAAGGTTAAAAACTTGACTAGTCCTGAAAACGCGGAAGTAGCTAAAGGTCTTGTTTACAATAATGAACCTAATGCTGTTGTTTCTGTTGAAGGCATTGACCAATACGTGACTAAGGAAGCGCAAGCTAACCACGTTCAAGATGAAATCCTTCAACAATTCAACACTGACAAATATCCAGATACTGATTTCACATCTGAAAATCCATATGCTTCCAATGAAGATGCATGGTTTAAGATGCATGTTGGTGATACAGTAACAGCTACTTACACTAATCTTGAAAATTCTAATTATCTTGGTACCAAGATTGCTAAAGCTGTGGCAACCTACACATTGACTGAATCAACAAGCGATGATAACACAGCAATCGCTAAACTTTACCATGATCCAACTAAGACAATCTTTGTTGGTGCACAAACATCAGATGATCCATCTAAAGCTGTTAAGATGGATATCCAAGTGAAGTTCTACGATGAAAATGGCAATCTTATCAATCTGTCGAACAATAACTCTGTTATCAGCTTAGCTTCTCTTAACCACTGGACTACCCAATATGGTGATCACGTTGAGAAAGTCCTGAATATCGGCGATAGTAAGTTTGTTCAATTTAAGGATTCATCTATTCGCCTTAATGAAGATGGCGCTATCTACTCACCAACTGAAAACCAATATGTTGCTAATGGTGCTACCATCAATGGTGACGGTGAAGAAGGTTGGGATAAAATCAATAAAGATGGCGAAAAGCGTACAACATCTTCGAGCTACGGTGCTGCAGCTATGACTTATGCTGGTGAGCCATTTACGATCTCAGCTTCGGGTAACAATGCTGAAGTTCCAACAGCTATCTGGTTTGCGATTAACTCATTTGCTGTTCAAGAGCCAGGTGAGGCACCAAAAGAACCAGAAATGCCTAAGTTGTCAGCTGTTAGTGTTAAATATAACAAGGCTATTGTTAAAACGATTGCTGATAATCCAAAACCAGATGAGCCGGGTGAACCAACTCCGCCCCCAACGACACCAGAGGTACCAACGACTCCAACGAGTCCAGAACCTCCTAAGTCTCCAGCTCCTAAAGCACCAGAAAAGACTATTACGGTTGCTAAGAGCGAACAAGCTGCTCCAGCGCCACAGCAAGCACAAGCACTTCCTTCAACAGGTGATGCTAATAGCTATGGTGTTGCAGCCTTTGGTGCAGGTGTTGTAGCCTTCTCAGCATTAACCTTGCTTGGAAGTCGCAAACGTAAAGAAGACTAATTTAATTATTTGATAGAGGTCTCTCGGAATTTGTCTGAGGGACTTTTTATTTTTGGTAAAAAGTGGTAAACTGAATCCTAGCCGAGAGAAATACAATATGGGAGGAAGGATGAATGACGGCAGATGAAAAGATTTTGGCCCTTGTTCGGCCAGAGTATATGAAACGTATTCCTAAGATATTTCAAAATCATGCTACCAAGGCTACATTGACAAAGATTGCTAGGGAGCATCCAGACCTTTATTCCAAGGCGGATATTGAAGGGGAGCTGCCAGCAGATGTGGCTCAGGAACTTTCTGATATCATTAATGGAATATTTGAGGAACGTATGAAAAAGCACAATTTTTAGACAGAGGCTGTTTCAGGTCAGCGTCTAGAAATTAAGGAGTGGTCAGAACCAAAAGTTTTAGTCCTGTCCACTCTTTTTTGTTTCTCAAAGCTTACAAGTAAGATCACTATATACTTTTGAAATTTAATAAAAATGAAAAGGAAGTAAATATTTTGAGGAATAAAATATTTTAATTAGCTCAATTAGTTTACAAAAATATTACGATATGTTACTATTTTAAGGATGAGAAAAATGCAATGTGTAATCATTGACGATGTTATGGGAGACTCATCGAGTAAATAATAATTAATTTCTATTATCATTGGGAGGATAATGAGATGACATCAAAAAAACGTACAAGCTACACCCTGTTTAGCAGCTTGTTATTGGCGACTGTATTGGCAGCTAACTCTGCTCTTGCGGATGATATTACTGCTAATGACCAAGCTAATCAACCCTCTGCTGTACAAGAGCAGTCAGGGGCCAATCAAGCAACAGATCAAGCAGCTACTGCTGATAATCAAACAATTTTGTCTGAAGGTGGCAGTGAGGCTCCAACCGATTCAGAGGTAGCAGTGCCTGACCCAACTGTGACAGAAGTTTCACGTGTTGAAAACAGCAATGGTACGATACAGGTTACTTCTGAGGTGACTTCAAACGATTTGGAAGAAGCAAAGTCTGCCGTTACAACTTTTAATCAGGATAATAATCTGACTGGTGATCAGGTAGCTCGCTTACAAGAGACTCAAACACAAACACAGCCTAGTATAGACGCTGCCCATGCTGATAATCAGAGGCAGGCCCAAGCGATTCAGCTGGCTTTACAAGATCAAAAGCAAAAACTGGATAATTATAAAGCAGCGTTTGAAAAGTATCAGCGTGATCTTGCTGCTAAACCTGAGTTAGACAAGGTTTATCAGGAAGCTCTGGCAGCTTATCAAGTTGAAAAGAAAGAATACGATGCTAAGCTAAAAGCGTGGCAAGAATATCAAGAGCAGGTTAAAAACGGTACTGCAGCTGGTCGTGTTGAGACTGCTCAAGGCCTTGTTTACCAGAGCGAGCCTGGAGCCATCATCAGTCTTGAAGGTGTGACTGATTATATCACTAAAGAAGGGATGCGGGAAGTAACCTCTAATAGTGATGTCCTTCAGCACTATAATACCGATAATTATGGTCCTGATAAATTAACGACAGAAAATCCTTACTCTGGTTCAGAAGATACTTGGTTCAAGATGAAGGTTGGCGACACGGTAACAGCTACATATTCAGATTTGACCAAGTCTAGCTATGGCGAAAAACAGATTAAAAAAGTTACTATCACCTATAGACTTAACAGTTCAACCAGTGCTGATGGGAGTGCTATTGTCGAACTCTATCATGATCCGACCAAAACGATCTTTATTGGTGCTCAGGTCCCTGAAGGTGGTGAAAAGGATCCTGTCAGTGTTACCATGCAGATTCGTTTCTTTGATCAAGATGACAATGAAATTGATATGAGCGACAACAAAGCTATCATGAGTCTGTCTTCACTCAATCATTGGACGAGTGATTTAGGGGATCATATTGAGAAAGTTTCAGTCGGTGCTAACGAATTTATCAAAATCCCAGGCTCCTCAGTAGATTTGCATGGTGAGTATATCTATGCAGAGCAGCAAAACCAGCGTAAGTCGCAGGGAGCAACTTTTGATGCTGAAGGGGCAGATGGCTGGGATGCTATTAATGCTGACGGTACGCCGCGGTCTGTAACAGCTTTTTATGGGGCTGGTGCAATGACTTATAAGGGGAAGGAATTTACCTTTACAGCCAGTGGTAATAATCCCTATATTCCGACAACAATTTGGTTTTCTACGAATTCAGTTGTTGCTGTTCCGGAAAATCCCGGCGATGCTCCGCTACCACCAGAGCCAGCCGAAGACCCACATAAGCCAGAGGAGCCAGCACCGTTGACATTAGTTTGGCACAAGAACTTGGTGGAGGATCTCCAAGTAGTTCCGCCAACTGTTCCTAAAACACCGCTGACTATCTCGGTGGAGGTCTCAAAACCTAAGGATCCAGACCCTGAAAAACCACTGCCTCAGGCTCCTAATTCCCCTATTCCTGTACAATTGGCAGAACCAGAGTCGGCTAGTCCCATAGACCCTCAAACTCCACTCCCTAAAACAGGTGATTCAAGGGGGTATGGTATTGTAGCATTTGGAGTTGGTGTCATTTGCTATGCAGTATTAACCTTACTTGGTAGCAGCAAAATAGATAAAAATGAGGACTAATTTTCTTTTTTGAATAGTGTATCTAGTGACGTAAAAATCCCTGTCTTTAGTAGAAGACAAGGATTTTTATTTAGCAAACATGATGATGGGAAAAATGGAAAAATCAAAGATAGTTTTGGGAATGATTAATCCTAAATCCATATTTTCAGCGTGGTAGGCAATATAGGATCAGGACCTTTTAACTATCGAATTCAGCCTTGCTTTTAATATCTGCATATTCTTCAGGAATTTCTTGGCTGAGGATATCATCATAGCTAGCCAGCGAAATATCAGCTCCGTATTTATTGTGCAAGGCTGTCGTCACTAAACGGTAGGCTAAATTAGCATTGCGCGATAGAATAGGACCGTGAAAATAACTGCCAAAAACATTCTTATAGTGGACACCTTCGGAGCCATCTTCCCGGTTATTGCCATTGCCATAGACACACATACCAAGTGGCTTTTCATCCTTTGACAGGAAGGTGCGGCCTTGGTGATTTTCAAAACCATAATAGGTTTCATCAAACTCTTCATTATGAATTTTTATGTCGCCGATATAGCGATTATTTTCTTGATTGAGTGTATAGTGGCCCATGACGCCGATACCATTGATACGCTCGCCATTAGCTTGGATGTAGTATTGTCCCAAAAGCTGAAAACCACCACAGATAGCTAGCATTACACCAGCGTTTTCGATATAGTGAGCGATAGCATCCTTGATATTAGGGAGATCGTGAGCTACGATAGATTGCTCGTAGTCTTGGCCACCGCCGAAAAAGACAAGATCATAGTAGCTATCATCGAACTGATCTCCCAGAGAGACAATATCAACTGTTACCTTGGCTCCTAACTTCTCTGCAACGTATTTGAGCATGAGGACATTACCGTTATCTCCATAAGTATTCATAAGATTACCATAGAGATGAGCAATGTTTAGCTCGTAGGTATAGTCTTGCTTGTCAGGAGACTGAAGAGATGTGTAGACCATTAACGCAACTCCTTTCCAACTGCATGTCGATTGGCTAATATTTCTCGGAATTCCAACATTGCCGTGTAGGTTGCAAGAATATAAGCATGCTCCTCTTTTTGATTCTCAATTAGAGACAAGATATCTTTGAGGCTTTCTGCTTGCGTAATCTGTTCTTCTGGATAACCAGTGACCCGCAGTCGACGAGCGATTTCTGAATGGCGAACACCCCCTGCATTGATTTCAGGGATATCCATATCGTGAATCGCTTCAAAGTCAGCATCCCAAATCCAGCTGGTATCGATTCCATCGGCATAATTAGCATTGAGAAGTACAGATAGACTGAAAGGATAAGGAGCCAGTTTAATCATTTCTAAGGCTTGACTGGCCCCAACCGGATTTTTAATTAGGACCAATGTACAAGTTTTGTCACCGATTTTAAAGGTTTCTTGACGCCCAAAAACAGCTCGACTCTTGTTGAAGCCGGTTTTTATTTTATCGGGAGCAACATCGAAGAACTCAGCAACAGAAACGGCTGCTAAAGCATTGTATATATTATATAAACCACCAACATTTATTTTATAATTCTGGCCATCAATGATAAACTCGGATTTTGTGTTGGTGATATCAGTCAATTCTGTTAGGGTATAATCCAGCTTGGGCCGCTTAAAATCACAATTTGGACAGGTGTAATCACCTAGGTTAGCATAAGTATTGAGGCGGTATTCTAGGATATGCTGACATCTTGGGCATAAGATACCTTCTGTATTATAATGAGCTTGCTTTGGTGAACTTTTTCCGGTGTCAAAACCATAGAATTTCAAGGGATTGATGACGTCTTTGGAGTTGAAGAGGGGGCTATCCCCGTTAGCTAAGATAGTGGCTTTAGGAGCCTTTGCAGCCCCATCCAGAATCAGCTGGTAGGTTGTGTAAATTTCACCATAGCGATCCATTTGATCGCGAAAGATATTGGTAAAGACAAAGAGACTGGGGGTGATGTAGTCTGTGATTTTTGGCAGACTGGCCTCGTCAATTTCTAGGACTGCAATCTTTTTGCCAGATTTCGCCTTTTTTGCTGTTAAAAAAGTTGACGTAATTCCCGTAATCATGTTAGCACCGCTGGGATTAGTCACGACCTGACCAAAAGCTTCTTTGAGGATGCCAACCGTTAGGGCTGTTGTCAGGGTTTTCCCATTGGTTCCTGTGACAACGACGATTTCGTAATCTTTAGCTAAATCATCTAAGATATGTTTGTCAAAATTTAGGGCAATTTTACCAGGGAGAGCTGACCCTCGTCCCATCTTATTTAAAACAAAATGAGCAGATTTACCTGCTGTAATTCCTAGTAATGTTTGTAATTTCATAACAATATTTTATCATAAAAAATGGCTGGAATGATAGAGAAAAACCATTCAAAAAGTGCTATAATAGTTAGTGCTGATTTTTTACAATAGATAAGTATGAGAGAGAGGAATGTATGAACGATGTCATTAATTTAGATCCAGAATTTTGGCGATCTATTTTTAACAGTCCTTGGACCATTGTTGTCAATATCTTGGATATTTTAATTGTTGCTTACTTAATTTATAAATTTATCAATGCTTTGGCAGGAACTAAGGTCATGTCTTTAGTGCAAGGGGTGGTTCTTTTTGTGCTCCTGCGTTTTCTAGCGCAAATTGTTGGACTGACGACCGTTAGCTACATTATGAACCAAGTTATTACTTATGGTGTTATCGCAGCTGTTGTTATCTTTGCCCCTGAAATTCGGACAGGCCTGGAAAAATTTGGACGCACTCCGCAAGCCTTTATTCAGACTAACAATATGCCAGAGGATGAACAGCTCGTTGACGCCTTGATGAAGGCTGTTGCCTATATGAGTCCGCGTAAGATTGGAGCCTTAATCGCAATTGAAGGGACACAAACACTGCAGGAATATATTGCAACAGGGATTGCCCTCAATGCGAATGTCACTAGTCAGTTATTGATTAATATCTTTATTCCTAACACACCTTTACATGATGGGGCCGTCATTATCCGCGGAAATAAAATTGCTACAGCTTGTTCTTATTTGCCCCTGTCAGAATCTGGTAATATTTCTAAGGAATTTGGGACTCGGCACAGGGCTGCTATTGGTCTGTCGGAAAACTCGGACTCCTTAACTCTGGTTGTCTCTGAGGAAACCGGCGGTCTTTCTGTTACGTATCGAGGAGAATTCCGACATGATTTAAGCAAGGAAGAGCTGGAAGCCTTTCTGCGAGATAAACTAGTTCAAGTTAATCCTGAAAAAACTAGCCTGCTCAATCGTTTGAGAGGGGGGCGCAAATATGAAAAATAAGACATTTCGGTGGTATATTAAGCGCAGTACAATTCGTCGCATTGGAACAGGAATTTTTTCTCTGTTGTTGGCCACTTTGATTTTTATGACTGTTATTAGTGGTGATGGGACAAATAAAGGGACCGCTAACGGTAATTCTTCATCAACTTTTAGCAATACTCTGGAAAATGTTCCTATCAATTTTAAGTATGATAGCAGTGAGTACTACATTTCAGGCTATGCTTCTGGCGTCAATGTAACCCTGAGTTCTTCCAATCGGGTTAATTTGGCGGCTGAGACTGATAAGGCAACCCGTAATTTTCAGGTTACAGCTGATTTGACTAATCTGAGGGAAGGAACTTCTAAGGTTCAACTGGATGTTAAAAATCTTCCTGCTGGAATGACGGCTAAAATCGCCCCCAATACGGTAACGGTGACAATTGGTAAAAAGAGCAGCAAGAGTTTTGAAGTGAGAGCTGATATTTCTGACGACCAGATAGCTCGAGGTTATAGGGTTAAATCTACAGATCTAGATATCAATAAAGTCAAGGTTACCAGCAATGAGACAACAATTAGCCAGATAGATCATATCAGAGCCACCCTGCCAGATAATGAACCTGCCTTGACTTCTGATTTTAATGGTAAGGTAAATCTGCAGGCTGTCGATAGTAATGGTAATGTCCTGGCAGCAACTATTGCTCCAGAGACAGCTGAAATGTCTGTGGATGTTAGTCCTATTTCTAAGAAGGTACCTGTTAAGATTAAGTTCACTGGTAATATGGATAGTTCGCTTTCAAATATTAACTATACGACTAATACTTCAACAGTTACGATTCAGGGCGATCAAGCGACGCTTGACAACATCAGCGAGTTAACTGCTTTTATCGATATTTCTGATATTAAGGGAAATACCACGAAGAAGGTAAAGTTATCAGCTGACGGTGTAACAGTTGATCCAAGCGAGATTAGCGTTAAAATCAACACGACTAAGAAATAAGTCGAATAAAGAATGTTAAGAATGGAGGAAGGTGCCTAGCACTAGTGAATACTATGGGAAACTATTTTGGAACGGACGGTGTCCGTGGGGAAGCAAATGTCGAATTAACTCCAGAATTAGCTTTTAAACTGGGTCGTTTTGGTGGCTATGTGCTCAGTCAGCATGAGTCAGAGCGTCCGCGTGTCTTTGTAGCACGTGATACTCGCATTTCAGGTGAAATGTTGGAATCCGCCCTGATTGCAGGTTTACTGTCAGTTGGCATCGAAGTTTATAAATTGGGTGTTTTGGCGACTCCAGGTGTATCTTATTTGGTTCGAACTGAGAAGGCCAGTGCTGGTGTTATGATTTCAGCCAGCCATAATCCTGCTTTTGATAATGGAATTAAGTTTTTTGGCGGTGATGGTTTTAAACTGGACGATGACCGAGAAGCTGAGATTGAAGCGCTGCTGGATGCAACAGAAGATACCTTACCTCGACCGTCAGCACAAGGCTTAGGAACCTTGGTCGATTATCCTGAAGGGTTGCGCAAGTATGAGAAGTTCCTGATAGAAACCGGCAGTGATTTAGAAGGTATGAGGGTTGCTCTTGATACGGCTAATGGGGCTGCTTCAGTTTCAGCGCGTGATGTCTTTTTAGATCTAAATGCAGAGATTACTGTTATCGGTGAGAGTCCAGATGGCCTTAATATCAATGACGGCGTAGGCTCCACTCACCCAGAGCGGTTACAGGAAACTGTCAAAGAAACAGGCGCAGCTATCGGCCTAGCTTTTGATGGAGATAGTGACCGTTTGATTGCGGTTGATGAAAACGGTGATATTGTTGATGGAGACCGCATCATGTTCATCATAGGTAAGTACCTATCAGAGCAAGGAAAATTAGCGCAGAATACGATTGTAACGACAGTTATGTCTAATCTTGGTCTCCATAAGGCTTTGGAAGAAGCAGGGATGCACAAGGCGGTAACGGCTGTTGGCGACCGCTACGTGGTCGAAGAGATGCGTAACAAAGGTTATAATCTAGGTGGTGAACAATCTGGTCACGTCATCATTATGGATTATAATACGACAGGAGATGGTCAACTGACAGCCATTCAGCTGGTTAAAATTTTGAAGGAGTCAGGGAAAACCCTGTCAGAATTGGCTGCTGAGGTTAGGATCTATCCGCAAAAGTTAGTTAATATTCGTGTAGATAACAACATGAAAGAGAAGGCTATGGAAGTACCGGTCATTGCTGAGGTTATTGAAAAGATGGAAGCTGAGATGGCAGGTAATGGTCGTATCTTAGTGCGTCCAAGCGGCACGGAACCTCTCCTTCGTGTGATGGCAGAAGCACCGACGAAAGAAGCGGTTGATTATTATGTTGACAGTATTGCCAATGTTGTCCGTCAGGAAATTGGCATAGATGAAGTTTAGTGATTTAAAGAGTCTGAGACAAAAGTTCCAGACTCTTTAGCATATTCTAGGTTTACCAGATTGGCGTCTGAAAATGGGAGAACGAAGAAAATCAAAATTGTGACTCCATCATGATTTACTGATTTTTGTCTCACTTTTTTCATAATCCTTGCTTTTTTGATGAAATGCCGAATATGCCAGATGGCCTTTGTGGTCATGGATAGTCAGGTTAGCTCCTCAGATCTCCTAGCAAGATCATTGTGACAGCTAGACAGTTTTTGTGGTGATCTCCCAGTTAGCAGACAATGCTTCTCGTTGGTGTGAGCAGTAGATTTTGTATATAGCAACTCCAACAAAGATGATTGCAGTAGAGGTACATGGAGCTTTTGTAAAAGAGGTCTTGAGTTGCTTAATCTCAGTAATCATGATAAGATAAGTAAGAATAATGTAATAAAGAGGTAGAAAAGTATGGCTTTTGGAGATAATGGCTCACGAAAGAAGACAGGATTTGAACATTTAACGCGCTTTGTTATGCTGATCATGATCATTGTAACGGTCGCTGCTATTGTTTTAGGAGCATTAGCTGCTATTTTCTAAGGCGTTAAACGTTAAGGGGCTGGGACAAAGATGTTCTGGCCTTAAATTTTGCCGGCGCTAATACTAATAGCGGTAGTGATCCAAAGACAGTGATGAGATTCTCTACGGTTTGCTGAAAAGTTGAAATAGCGTTTGTCTAGTGAGCAACTAAAGTTAATCCGATGGATTTGTTGAGGTTGAAAATAAAAAGAGGAAAGGTCTATTTAGCCCTTTGTGCTGAGCGTACCTCGAACAGCCGATTAGGCCATGTTCAGAGATAATTGGGAGCAGAGTCAGCTGTCTGTCCCACTCTTTTTTAGAATTTACAGGATAGGAACTAATTTGAATGAGTATGTTTTTGGATACAGCTAAGATCAGCGTCAAAGCCGGTCGTGGCGGTGATGGTATGGTGGCTTTTCGCCGTGAGAAATATGTCCCTAACGGTGGACCGTGGGGCGGTGATGGCGGCAAGGGTGGATCGGTCATCTTTAAGGTCGATGAAGGTTTGCGCACTCTGATGGATTTTCGTTATAATCGTAAGTTCAAGGCTAAAAATGGGGAGAAGGGGATGACCAAGGGCATGCACGGACGTGGTGCCGAGGACCTCATTGTTGCTATTCCCCCCGGTACAACGGTGCGCGATGCTGAAACTGGCAAGATTCTGACTGATTTAGTTGAGAATGGTCAAGAATTCGTGGTTGCTAGAGGTGGCCGCGGTGGACGTGGAAATATCCGTTTTGCAACACCGCGCAATCCGGCACCGGAAATCTCTGAAAATGGGGAACCAGGAGAAGAACGTGAGCTGCAGTTAGAGCTGAAAATTCTTGCCGATGTTGGATTGGTCGGTTTTCCTTCGGTTGGGAAGTCAACCTTGCTTAGCGTAGTGACAGCAGCTAAGCCTAAAATAGGAGCCTACCACTTTACAACTATTGTGCCTAATCTTGGGATGGTACGTACTAAATCGGGTGAGAGCTTTGCTATGGCAGATCTACCTGGTCTTATTGAAGGGGCCAGTCAAGGTGTTGGACTTGGAACTCAGTTCCTCCGTCACATTGAGCGTACCCGCGTTATCCTGCATGTGATTGATATGTCTGCTTCTGAAGGACGTGATCCTTATGAAGATTACCTTTCTATTAATAATGAGTTGGAAACCTATAATCTTCGCCTTATGGAGCGTCCGCAGATTATTGTAGCTAACAAGATGGATATGCCTGAAGCACAGGAAAATCTCAAAATTTTTAAGGAAAAACTTGCTGCTAATTACGATGAATTTGACGAGTTACCAATGATTTTTCCAATTTCAAGTTTGGCTCATCAAGGCTTGGAAAATCTATTGGAAGCGACGGCAGAACTGCTGGATCAAACGGATGAGTTCTTGCTCTATAGCGAAGAAGATATGGAACAAGAAGAAGCCTACTATGACTTTGAATCTGACGAACAGCCATTTGAAATCTCGCGTGACGATGACGCGACTTGGGTCTTGTCCGGGGCTAAACTGGAAAAACTCTTTGTCATGACCAATTTAGAGCGTGACGAATCTCTTATGAAATTCGCTCGCCAATTGCGCGGTATGGGTGTTGACCAGGCTTTGCGTGAGCGCGGTGCTAAAGATGGTGATCTGGTTCGTATTGGCAATTTTGAATTTGAATTTGTGGATTAATTTCTCTTGGGACCTTGCTAGCTCGAAAAGCGAATCGTTTTTCTTACGCCGTAACCTTTTAGATAGAGAGTGCGGTGAAGACTGTGTATTAAATAGGCCGCTTTAGTCTGGTTATTTACTAATTCAAACACGTGAGGTATTTTTATGGGAGATAAACCAATATCATTTAAAGATAAGGATGGCAATTTTGTTTCCGCAGCTGATGTCTGGAATGCTGAAAAGTTAGAAGAATTATTTAACAAGCTTAACCCCAACCGTAAGCTACGCTTAGAGCGAGAAAAGAAGGATGCGGATCGGGCTGCTAAAAATAAAGAAGATAGAGAGTAGGGTAAAAACTCGTCCAGTATTCCTCTTTTGGAATAAACTCTAGGAGCAGTGGTTGACCGCTATCACTTGCATGGTAGTTAAACCTTAGTGGATTTGTTTAAGAGAGTACTTGAAAATAGGCCTATACTCCAAGATAAGAATTCAATTAGCAATGGGTCGATGCTAAAGCTCTTAACTACTGCGGTAAACAAACTGTACTGTCTAAAATAACACAAGACTGAACGTTTTTTCCTTCCTCTTGCTGGTATTTTTGAGAGAGTCGGTAAGCAAAGTTTTTCTTTTTAGAAATTCTTTATGATCAACTCTCATTCTACCAGTCATAAACTATAAAACGAACAATGATGAATTTCACATGATTAAAATTCTAACATTGTTCGTTTTTTGATTACGGCTGAGCTTGTGGCCCATGCTCTCCATTATTTTTGCCGGATAAGTTTATCTTTGGTTAGTTGATAAGTCGTCTGGGTTACTTGCTCAATAAAAGTGCGGTCATGCGAGATGCTGACGATAGCACCGGGATAGTCTGTAAGAAGTCGTCTGATTTCTGGTTGGGAAGTAGGAGAGAAGTGTCGGGTTGGTTCATCAAGGAGCAGGACGTTATTGCGTTCAAAGACCATCTTTGCCAAGAAAAGCTTGGCTTTTTGTCCGCCTGATAACTCACTGATAGGATGGAGAATTTCTTTGCGATTGAATTTGAGACTGGCTAGCAGTGTGCGTGCTTCCTCTTCACGGTCGGTTTGACTGAGGAAGTTTAGGGCTGTCTGGTTTTGGTCAATCGTTTCTGTGTATTCTTGGGGTAGATAGCCAACAGAAATGCCAGTCTTAGTCATCAAATCCTGATAGATTTTTCGGATGAGCATGGTCTTGCCAATCCCATTGCGACCGATGAGAGCGATTTTCTCTTGGCCTTTGATGACTAGGTCAATGACTTGGCCTGTGATTAGCTTTTCTGCGTGATAGGCTAGAAGTACTTTCTGAGTTGGCAGAGGCTCAATATCTGCAAAGAAGAGACCAATTGTATCGGGGTTGTCAGGTAATTCAGTGAAGTTTTCTGCTTCTCGGTTAAAACGTTTTTCCCGTGATAGCAGGTTCTTCATTTTTTTAGAAAGCAGGCGTCCTTGGACGTCATTCTTTGTGACTGTTAGGTCGTGTCGTACCGCAGACTTGGTACGATTGAGTTTTTCTAAGCGTTCTTGTTGCTTCTCGCGCTCTTTTCGTGCTATTTTTTCCTGCTTCATCCGTGCTTCCTGACGGTTGTTTTTGTAAGTTTTGTAATCAAGAGCAGAGCTGGTCGATTGAGCTTGACTTCCTTTTTTGATTTGCTCCAAGTGAATGATATGGGTCGCAGTCTTGCTGAGCAATTGTTCATCGTGGGAGATAAAAAGAATCGTCAAGGGGTTTTGGGCGATAAAATGTTCCAACCAAGTCAAGGTTTCTATATCTAAATCGCTAGACGGTTCATCCAGCAAGAGCAGGTCGGGTTGATGGGCTAGAATTTTTAAGAGCTGGAGTTTGATTTTTTCACCACCTGAAAGTTGTCCGACCGTCTGTTTGTCGTCCTCAAAACGCTGACTGTCAAAGTGCAGGGTTGCCGCGAATTGATAAAGCAGGTGGAAGTCGAATAAGTCATAGTTTATGTCTTTGTAGAGGTAGTCCCTAATAGATAATGGATTGTCTTCCTGAGGTAAGGTTTGAGGCAAGTAGCCCATGGCACAGAAGTGATTGACGATCTGTCCTGATACGTTGGCATAATTTGCAATGAGCTCAGGCGAATAGATGTATTGGAGCAGAGTTGATTTGCCAGTGCCTTCTTCCCCGATAATTGCCACCTTGTCACCGGCATTGATGGTCATCGTTAATTTTTCAATCAGAGTATGCCAATCTTTTTCTTGGATAATGGTTAAATTTTGTATTTGTAGCATAAAGGCCTCCGTACAAGGATTAAAAAACAAGTCTACCTTATCCAGTAGAACTTGTTTGGTTGCACAAAAAGACCAGAAACTAGTCAAGTATCGGAATCAGTGCACACAAAAATTTTCTTCTGGTTTAAGGATACCATCACTTTGGTGATTTCAATTCTAAACGAACCGGCATCAAGCAATAACCGTAAAGAATTGAAATCAAATGAGAAGAAAATTAATTGTTCAATGCACCCTTACCTCCGTCTTATTTGTTTTTATTATACCATAAAGTTTTGGTAGGACAAGGAGTAGAAGAAGATTATTAATCTTGGAAATACGAAAAACGCCTTGACATGGTACTGCACCCCAATGATGAGACGGAAGTTCTATTTTTAGGGAAATTATCAGAAATTTAACAGATTTTTATGATTTTTGGAGTATGATATTCTATCGTAGGGCATTAATATGAAAAACTACTATAGATATAGTTGTAGAGAGGTGAGGCTCTATGAATAGGCAGTAGCAAAAATGGAATTTAATGGAATTGAAGCGGTTATTTATAATCATAGTGAGGAGTCAAGAAGGATGAAAAGAAACTACTTAGTGTTGCTTACAGTTTTATGTTCCCTAGTTTTAACGGTTTTAGCTCTAGATGGACAAGTCCATGCTCATGGCCATCAGCAGTGGGGATATACGGGAAGCACTTCCCCAGAGCATTGGGGGGAGGTAACGGAAGATTACCAAGGAAACGGTCAAATGCAATCTCCAATTAATATTACAGGTGCTACCGATGTTGATTTACCTGCTCTTGATTTGCATAGTAAGGCATCTAAAGCTACTATTGAAAACAACGGCCATACTATTGAAGTTAGTTTCAAAGAACCCCAAAACACCCTAACTTTTGAAGGTAAAACTTACACACTTGAACAATTTCATTTCCATGCACCAGGTGAAAATGAAATAAATGGGCGTTCTTATCCTTTAGAGGGGCATTTTGTTTATAAAACTAAAGATGGTGAAATTACCGTTATTTCAGTCCTTTATCAGTATGGTAAGGAAAATGGAAAATTAAAGAAAATTTGGAAAAAGCTACCTAAAGCTGTCAATAAGCCAAGTAAATTATCCAAGGCAATTACTGTGAACAAACTCTTTCCTAAAAGCTTAGATTATTATAATTTTGAAGGTTCTTTAACAACTCCTCCCTGCACCGAAGGTGTTAACTGGATTGTTTTTAAAACACCAGAAACTATCAGTAAAAAGCAAGTGAATAAATTTTCTAAAACTATTGGTTTTGATAACAACAGGCCAATTCAAGATTTAAATGGACGTGAGATCAAGGAATAGTCATACTAGTAGCTGATATTTTGCAATTTCCCCTGAAAAAAGAACCTGAGACAGCGTCGCAGGTTCTTTTTGAGAGTCAGGCATTCAACACCTTGTCTAAAAATTCTTTGAGGCGGGGATGCTGAGGATTATCAAAGATTTGCTCTGGTGAACCGTCTTCGAGGAACTGACCGCCATCGGTAAAAATAACTCGGTTGGCTACCTTGCGGGCAAAGCCCATTTCGTGGGTGACAATCAGCATGGTCATTCCTTGCTCAGCTAAGTCTCGCATAACATTGAGAACATCGCCGACCATTTCAGGGTCGAGGGCTGATGTTGGTTCATCAAAAAGCATAATGTCAGGATTCATAGCTAGACTGCGAGCGATAGCAACACGCTGCTTTTGCCCTCCTGAAAGGCTTTCAGGACTGACGTCGCGCTTATCTGATAAGCCAACCTTTTCTAGTAAATCTATACCGACTTTTTCGGCCTCTTCCTTGGACATTTTTCCTAGTTCTATAGGAGCAAAAGTAATATTGTCCAGAACAGTCATATGTGGAAAAAGGTTAAAGTGTTGGAAGACCATGCCGATATTTTCGCGTACCTTATCGACATTAGTTTTAGGGTCAGATAGTTCATAGCCATCTACAAAGACCCGACCGCTTGTAATGGATTCTAAAAGATTCAGTGTTCTCAGGAAAGTTGATTTTCCAGAACCAGAAGGACCGATAATACAAACAACATCACCCTCCTTGAATTGGGCAGAAATTCCCTTTAATACTTCGTTTTCACCATAAGATTTATGGAGATCCTGCACATCAATTTTCAAGTCTGCCATTATTTAAGCTTCCTTTCTAATCGTTTTGCCAAGCGGGTCAATAGGGTAATGATAACCAGGTAGATAAGAGCTAAAATTGCGTACATTCGGAAGGATTGATAATTGCGGGCAATGATAATCTTACCTGTTTGGAAAAGTTCTACCAGACCGATAGCCGATACGATAGTGGTATCTTTGAGTGAGATGACGAATTGATTGATAAAGTTAGGTAGCATGACGCGCACAGCTTGAGGCAAAATAACCTTGCGCATAGTGGTGCGGTAAGGAATACCCAGACTGCGACTGGCTTCCATCTGACCTTTAGGTACGGCTTCGATACCGCCGCGGACAATTTCAGCAATGTAAGCACCGCCGTTGAGAGACAGAGCGATTGTAGCGGCAACGAAATCATTAATAGGAGACTGCTGTCCTGTAATAGATTCGATTAGATTTGGAATACCCCAGTAGATAAAAGCTGCTACAATCATAAGAGGAATACCGCGGACAACATCGACAAAGACTTGGGCGATAGTTCGAAGAGTTTTACTTGGAGCAACAGCCATCATACCAAAGATGACCCCAATGAGCATAGCAATAGCAAACGATAGGAGGGTCAAACCAACGGTAATCCATAAACCAGTTAGCAACTGCTTGTAGTTGTTTTGAATCAAACCGACGATAGTTGTTTCATCCGCTGATTTTTTCTTACTTTTATCCGTTGCTAAGTATTTGTTGACAATCTTATCGTATTTGCCCGACTTAACCAAGGCTGCCAGGCCGTTGTTGAACATTTGGACTAATTCAGGGTTAGAGCCTTTCTTAACTGCAAATCCAATATCTCCTGATGCCTCACCTTTGATTGGAGTTTTGAATTTACGACCTTGTTTGATAGCATACTTAAGGACAGCTTCGTCGTCCATAATAGCGTTAACAGAACCGTTTTGCAGGCTGTCATATAAGGTAGAGCCATCGTCATAGGCGCGGACCTTGAAGCCGTATTGATCAGCATGTTGAGTCAGCCAGTCATAAGAGGCCGTTCCCTTTTTGGCACCAACCGTTTGCCCTTTCAGGTCGGTGTATTGGTTAATCTTAGATTTTGAAGGCACCGCAACGGTAATGTTAGCGGAGTAATAGGCATCCGAGAAATCAAAGGTATTTTTACGTTCATCAGTAATAGTCATCCCTGCTATCACAGCGTCAGCTTGGCTGGATTGAACAGCATTGAGGGCAGCGTCAAAACCTGGATATTGCAGTTTTACCTTGAAACCTTGCTGCTTAGCGATGGCTTTAATTAATTCGACATCGATACCAGTGTACTTACCAGCGCCGTTTTGATATTCAAATGGAGCAAAAGAGGAATCGAGAACGATGGTGTAAGTATTTTTTACCGGTGTCGCTTTTTGGCTAGCATCACCAGTTAAGTCAAGCTTTGAAGAAGGCGTCGTTGAATTTTCATTAACGGTGTCTTCCAACCATTTTTTCATGATTTTGTCATAGGTGCCATCTTTTTTCATGGCTGCGAGTGCTTTGTTGAAATCATCAATTAAGTAGGCCTTTTTACTGCCTTTTTTAACAGCAAAAGCAAAACTGCCGACCGACTCACCTTCCATATTCATGTCGTATTGCTTGCCTTGCTTAATAGCAAATTGGACAACAGGTTTATCATCCATAGCAGCATCAACAGTCCCTTGATCTAGGCTGTTATTCATCAGATCGCTAGTATCAAAGGTTTTAACGGTGTAACCGTATTGATTGGCGTGCTCATCCAACCAGGTTTGGGCGGCTGTTCCGTTTTTAACACCGACTGTTTTTCCCTTTAACTGGTCATAAGAAGAAATACCAGTTGTTCCCGATTTAGTATAGACAACAATCGATGTGTCATAGTAAGTGTCTGAGAATTTAAAGACCTTTTTACGCGCATCGGTCACAGTTGTTCCTGCCATAAGGGCATCAGCCTGACCAGATTGAACGGCATTGACGGCTGCATCAAAACCAGGATAGGTCTGTTTGTAGTCCCAGCCTGAGCGTTTGGCAACTTCCTTGATGATATCAACATCAATTCCTTTGTAAGTTTGGTCAGAATCTTTAAATTCAAAGGGAGCATAAGCTGTATCCGACACAATTGAAATCTTATCGTCAGCTTTAACCGGCTCACTGAAAATAAAGAAGACTGACAGAACACTCAGAAGGAGTGTCAGCAGTTTATTCTTCATGATTGTCTCCTTATATGATAGTAAGATACACCTTCATTCTACCAGAAAATAGGGGGCTAGGCAAATTTTTGTCGAACTTGTGTCAGAAAACCTAACATAAGCTTGCTATCTAATAATTGGATTTGAGCTGTTGAACTGTGCTAAAATAGTAGTTGAAAATATATTAGAAAAGAAGAATGTTATGATTGATAGAACCGAAAATCATCAGTTTAAACTAGTATCAAAATACCAACCATCTGGCGACCAACCGCAAGCTATTGAGCAGCTGGTCGATAATATTGAGGGTGGTGAGAAGGCTCAAATATTACTAGGTGCAACAGGGACAGGAAAGACCTATACCATGAGCCAAGTCATCAGCAAGGTCAACAAGCCAACCCTAGTTATCGCTCATAACAAGACCTTAGCGGGTCAGCTCTATGGGGAATTTAAGGAGTTTTTCCCTGACAATGCTGTGGAGTACTTCGTCTCTTACTATGATTATTACCAGCCGGAGGCTTACGTCCCTTCGTCCGATACCTATATTGAAAAGGATAGCTCGGTCAATGATGAAATTGATAAGCTTCGCCACTCGGCTACATCAGCACTTTTGGAGCGCAACGATGTTATCGTTGTAGCCTCTGTAAGCTGTATCTACGGTTTAGGTTCGCCAAAAGAATATTCAGATAGTGTGGTCAGTCTACGGCCAGGTCAAGAAATCTCACGCGATCAGCTGCTCAATGATTTGGTTGATATTCAATTTGAACGCAATGACATTGATTTCCAACGGGGGCGCTTCCGAGTTCGGGGCGATGTGGTTGAGGTCTTCCCAGCCAGCCGTGACCAGCATGCCTTTCGGGTTGAATTTTTTGGAGATGAGATCGACCGCATCCGTGAGATTGACGCTTTAACGGGTCATAATATTGGTGAAGTAGACCATCTGGCGATCTTCCCAGCTACTCACTTTATGACCAATGAGGAACACATGGAGACTGCTATCCGTAAAATCCAAGCCGAACTGGAGCAGCAGTTGCAGCTCTTTGAATCCGAAGGCAAGCTTCTGGAAGCTCAGCGCCTCAAACAGCGGACAGACTATGATATTGAGATGTTGCGTGAGATGGGCTACACTAATGGTGTTGAAAACTATTCCCGTCACATGGATGGGCGCAGTGAAGGAGAGCCGCCTTATACCTTGTTGGATTTCTTCCCAGAGGATTTCCTCATCATGATTGATGAAAGCCACATGACAATGGGACAGATCAAGGGTATGTACAATGGTGACCGTTCCCGCAAGGAGATGTTGGTTAATTATGGTTTCCGTCTCCCTAGTGCTCTGGACAATCGCCCTTTACGCCGTGAGGAATTTGAAAGTCATGTTCACCAGATTGTCTACGTATCTGCCACCCCGGGTGACTATGAGATGGAACAGACTGACACAGTGATAGAGCAGATTATTCGTCCGACAGGACTCCTAGACCCCGAGGTTGAAGTTCGTCCTACTATGGGGCAGATGGATGACCTGCTGGGTGAAATTACCATTCGTGCCGAAAAAGGGGAACGTACCTTTATCACGACTCTCACTAAAAAGATGGCAGAGGACCTGACCGACTATCTCAAAGAGATGGGAGTCAAGGTTAAGTATATGCACAGCGATATCAAGACGCTGGAGCGGACGGAGATTATTCGTGATTTGCGCCTAGGAGTCTTTGATGTGCTCATTGGGATCAATCTCCTGCGTGAAGGAATTGATGTGCCTGAGGTCAGTTTGATTGCTATTTTGGATGCTGACAAGGAAGGCTTCTTGCGCAATGAACGTGGTCTCATCCAGACCATTGGTCGTGCTGCCCGTAATAGCCAGGGTCATGTTATCATGTATGCCGATACGGTGACAGAGTCTATGCAAAAGGCAATGGATGAAACCGCCCGTCGCCGACAAATTCAAATGGCCTACAATGAAGAGCACGGTATTGTTCCGCAAACGATCAAAAAGGAAATTAGGGACCTTATTGCTATTACTAAGACCAATGAAGAAACACAAGTAGCAGAGGAGATGGATGTATCGACCATGTCCAAGAAAGAACGTCAAGAGACCATCAAGAAGCTCCAAAAGGAAATGCAGGAAGCTGCCGAGCTGCTTGACTTCGAACTGGCCGCTCAGATCCGTGATATGGTACTGGAGCTGAAGGCTATGGATTAAGAAGATTGTTTGTCTCCCTTTAAAAAAGTAATAAAAACAGGGCTAATGCACAAGGCTAGCTCTGTTTTTTCTGACAAATAAAACCGATATAAGATGGAGTATCTTTGATAGTAATTTTGGTAAAACCTTGTTGGTTTAGTAGAGCAACAAAATCGTTTGGATCACTGTAGGCAGGTAAATGGTAATTAATTTTGTCCTTTTCGCTGCTGATAAGGAGCTGCCCGTCTTTCCTTAAAACACGTGCGCATTCTGCCAGACCTTTAGTGAGTTCATCCCAATAGATGTGGGTCTGTGTTGCCACAATGAGATCAAAACTTTGATTTGAAAAAGGAAGTACAGCGACATCAGCTAGGCTGAGCTGAACCTGGCCTTTTTGGATAAGGTGCTGGTTGACTTTGCTGGCTTGCTTATAGGCTTCTTTAGAAGCATCGATGCCGTAGATAGTTGATTTTTTAGCTAGGCTGGCTATCGTTTTGATGTTACTCCCACCGCCAAAACCAATATCCAGAATGGCAGCTTTTTGTGGAATATCTGTTAAATCGAGGGTCCACAGACTCAATTTTTGAAAATAAGAGGACCAGATTTTAGTGAGAATACGGCCAACAAAGCCAGAAGGTTTTTTCGATTGCGTAATTAAATAATTGATAAGAGTAGACATGATGGCTTTATTATAGCGATTTTTCTGCTAAAGTCAATGTTCATTAGTTAGTGGTCCGGTGCTTGGCAGGGATTTTGTGCAATTCTTAGGAATATTGGAGAGTAAAAATCAGTAGCAATATGAGTAGATAAGGCAGATTGAAAATAGGTTATGTCTTCAGAGCTAATTTATTGGTCGAAAAAGGCTTTGACGAATCGAAAAAACGGCTAGTGTGAATTGGTAAATGTAGCTTTGATAGAAATGTGACGGCTTAGTTATCTTTATTTTTGTCCTTGGTCGTGCTAAAATAAGATTTAATTAAAGCTAAAAAGGAAGTGTTGATATGCCTTTAGGCGTTATCGTAAATAGTCTCTCTATCATCTTGGGCGGCCTTTTGGGTGGCTCGTTCGGTCATCATTTGGATGATGATTTTAAGGGTAAGATGAACATGATTTTTGGTGTGTGTTCTATGGGAATGGGAATTGCTTCCATTACCAAAATGTCCTATATGCCTGCTGTTGTCTTTGCGGTTGTACTAGGAACCATTGTGGGGCTTGTGCTTGATTTTGACAAATGGATTAACCGAGGGGGCCTCTTTTTAGAGAAGGGAATGTCGAAAATTTTTCCTTCCAAGTCTGATTTGCCTAAAGAACGTTTTTTAGCTGATCTGGTAACAGTTATTGTTCTTTTTTGTGCCAGTGGAACTGGTATTTACGGTAGTTTGGTCAATGGGATGACTGGTGACGCCAGTATTTTGATTTCTAAATCGATTCTGGATTTTTTCACAGCAGCTATCTTTGCCTGTAATCTGGGGTATGTCGTTGCCGCTATTGCTTTGCCTCAATTTCTTATTTTTACGATTCTTTATTATTTAGCGGGCATTATTGTTCCCTTGACAACACAGGAAATTATTGGTGACTTTACAGCTTGTGGTGGTTTTCTCATGGTGGCAACAGGTTTCCGAATTATTCAAGTCAAGATGTTCCCAACGGCTGATATGATTCCAGCTATGCTGCTGGTTATGCCTATTAGTTGGGGTTGGGTCAGTTGGATTTTACCATTACTGTAAGGAGGCAAAGTCATGGCACGCAGTCAGGAAGTTATTTTAACTAATATGTGTTTGATTGAGGACGGTAAGGGAAATATTGTCATGCAATTTCGCGATCCTGAGCGATATTCTTGGTCTGGGGTAGCTCTGCCGGGCGGACACGTCGAAGTAAGAGAGTCCCTTCACGATGCTGTTGTCCGTGAGATTTTTGAAGAGACTGGTCTGACCATCCAGCATCCTCAATTAGTGGGGATGAAGCACTGGTATACAAATGAAGGCATCCGTTATCTGGTTTTTCTCTACAAGGCTTCTTTCTATTCAGGGGAACTACGTTCATTAGAGGAGGGAGAAGTTAAATGGGTCAATCGTAAAGACCTGCCGCACATGGATTTAGCCTACGATATGCTTAACCTTTTACGTGTTTTTGATGAAGATAGATTGTCGGAGTACGTCTATGAGGATCAAGAAGACGGCAATCGTCGTAAAAATTTTTATTGAAGCATCTATCCGATCTCGGCTTGACAGATGTATTTTTATAATCTAAAATAGTATAAAAATAAATTTTGACTGTATACCAGTCAGTTGAATGGTGAGAATATGTCAGTGAAAAAGCTATTGGCGCTAACCACGATTTTTATGACAGCTTTTGTCTTAGTAGCCTGCGGTGCTTCCAAATCATCCAAATCTAAGGATACATCGCTGAGTGATGTTCAAAAGAGTGGGACTTTGGTTGTGGCTACTAGTCCGGATTTTGCTCCTTTTGAATTTAAACGTCTGGAAAATGGTAAAGATACTGTTGTTGGTATTGATGTCGAATTGTCCAAAGAAATTGCTAAAGAATTGGGTGTTGACGTGCACTTTTTGACGGTGTCATTCACTAATGTTTTGGGCAGTGTGTCTATTGGTAAGGCTGACTACGGTATTTCTGGCATTTCTGTTACTGAGGATCGTAAGGATTCTTTTGAGTTTACAGAACCCTACTTTGAATCCAAAAATGTTATTGTTGTTCGTAAGTCTGAATTAGCCCAGTATACATCAGTGGATGATTTTTCAGGTCACTCTGTCTCAGCTCAGAAGGGAACGATTCAAGAAGGCGTCCTAGCAGATCAAATTCCCAAGGCATCGGCTGTTTCCTTAACTCAAAACAGTGAAGGAATTAACGAGTTAAAGCATGGTCAAATTGATGGGATTGTCATGGAAAGTGCTATTGCACAGGGCTATATTTCTAATAACGATGATTTGGCTGTTGCCAATATCACTTTGAAGAAGGTTGATGGCAGTTCTTATGCTATTGCCCTACCTAAAGGTTCCATTGCCCTTCGTGATAAGCTTAATCAAATTATCACAAGGTTGAAAAAAGAAGGCAAGATTGATCAATATGTTCAAAAAGCTAATGCTGAGTCAGAGGTTGGATAGGAATTATTTAGTAATATCTCGGTATTCCTAAAATGAGGGAACGGGTTTCAATTGGTTGCAATCATAAATTGATATTATAGGCGAAAGAGTAGGAAAAATTTTCTTCTCTTTTTATTTTTTAACAGGTAACAGTTGACTTTACTAGGAAATTTAGGTATGCTACTAGGGAACGAAAAATCGTTACATTAGTCTTGGGGAGGTGAAATCCATGGCAAAAACAGTGGTACGTAAAAATGAATCACTTGACGATGCTCTTCGTCGTTTCAAGCGTTCAGTCACAAAAGCGGGAACTCTTCAAGAAGCTCGTAAACGTGAACACTATGAAAAACCTTCTGTAAAACGTAAACGTAAATCAGAAGCTGCTCGCAAGCGTAAAAAATTCTAAGCGTGGCTAAACTGAAGCTTGAGTTGGACTCAAGCTTTTTTACATCTTAATTTTGTTAAAACACATGCCGACATCACCCTCATGTGTGTTTTCCCTGATGACTAGCCTTGCTAGTTTTATTCATAAACAATTGTGTTAGATAGTAAATTTTAGAGTAAAAAAGGAGTACCGATATCTAAGTATCAGTACTCTTTTCCTATCTTAGGTTAGGCATCTCAGTTGCTGTCTAGGTCTTATTTCTTAGCTAAAAGATCACGAATTTCTGTGAGCAATTCTTCCTGTGAAGGTCCAGCAGCTTCGGCAGCCTCATCTTCTTGTTTTTTGTTAAGGGCGATAGCTTTATTGCCAGCTTTAACTACAAAGAAGAGAGTCGTTCCGACGATAAGGAAGTTGATCACGGCACTTAAGAAGCTTCCGTAAGTAATTCCGTTCCAAGTCAGTTTGGAGAGATTTTCAACGCCAGCGGCTTTAACAACTGGGTTTAAAATCACTGGAGTGATGATGTCGCTTACTAGCGATGTGATGATGGCATTGAAAGCAGCCCCCATAACAACGGCTACAGCAAGATCAAGGACATTGCCCTTAAACAAAAAGTCTTTTAATTCTTTAATCATTGTGATAAATAGAATCCTTTCAAATTTTTACTTGAAGAGTATAACTAAATAACTAGACAAAGTCAAGGTAGTTGTCTAAAAACTGTAAATGTTAATTTTAGTTAATATTTTTGTGAGTTTTGAAAAGAGTTTGTTATGCTGATTCAGATAATTTACAAGATAGTCTAGAAATGCTATAATAAGGGGTAAAACTAAAATTATTGTCTTAGTCGGGAGGTGGTAGCTTGGCCGTTGATAAAGAGATGATTGCTGACATAAAAGCAAATGTCAATATTGTTGATGTTATCGGTGAAGTTGTCAGTCTTACCAAGGCTGGCCGTAATTATCTTGGACTTTGTCCCTTCCACCAAGAAAAAACACCGTCTTTTAATGTTATTGAGGATAGACAGTTCTTTCATTGTTTTGGCTGTGGCAAGTCCGGTGATGTTTTTAAGTTTCTGGAGGAGTATCGTCATGTAACTTTTTTGGAGAGCGTCAAGATTTTAGCTGAGCGAATTGGAATGGATCTGGTTATTGATACTCCCGTTCAGAGCCAGCAGCATCGCCATCCCCAGCAAAAGCTGTTTGACATCAATCAGGATGCCAGTAAGTTTTATCACGCTGTTTTGTTGACCACTAAAGTGGGGGAGGCTGCTAAACAGTATCTCTACCGGCGGGGGTTGACGGATCAGATGATTGACTATTTCAATATCGGTTTGGCACCTGATGAGGTTAATTATCTCTATCAGAGTTTATCATCTCGTTATGATGAGGAGACTATTCTTAACTCGGGATTGTTTAATCTCTCAGAACGAGGAGGGATCTTTGACAGTTTCCGAAATCGGATTATGTTCCCTCTGACGGATGAAAATGGCTATGTTATCGGCTTTTCGGGGCGAATCTGGACAGAAACTTCCGATCATAAAAGAGAAGCTAAGTATAAAAATACGCGTTCGACACCTATTTTTAACAAATCCTATGAACTTTATCATCTAGACAAGGCCAAACCAGTAATGGCTAAGAGCCATGAAGTTTATTTGATGGAAGGCTTTATGGATGTTATCGCTGCTTATCGGGCAGGGATTGAGAATGCGGTGGCTTCTATGGGCACGGCTTTGACTTCGGAGCATGTCAATCATTTAAAAAAATTTACGAAAAAGGTAATTTTAACTTATGATGGTGATAAGGCCGGCCAGAATGCTATCGCTAAATCACTGAAGATTTTGGATGATTTGACGGTGGAGATTGTCCGCATTCCTAATCAGATGGACCCCGATGAATTTATAGCAGCAAATTCAAAAGAGGAGTTGGCTAAACTCCTGACACAGTCGCGAATTTCTAGTACAGAGTTTTGGATTCATTACCTCAAACCTGATAATGTCGATAATTTGCAGGCTGAAATTACTTATGTGGAACAGATCGCTGAGATTATTGCAGGTGTAACATCTATCACAGCGCAAAATACCTATATCAATATGGTAGCTGAACTTTTGCCAGACTTTGATTATTTTCAAATTGAGCAGTCCGTTAATAATGAGCGTTTGAAATTGCGTGCTTCTAGAGGAGGCGCGGTTCAGGAAAGATCTGTTCAAGTGCAGGGGCCTTTGATAACAGAGCTGCCAGCAACTAAAAGTTTGACAGCTATGCAGCGAGCGGAGAATCAGCTGTTTCATCGCCTCCTGCATCATGAATACCTACTAAATGAGTTTAGACACCGTGATGATTTTTCCTTTGATAGTCCTCAGTTACAGAAGCTCTATCAATTGCTGTGCAGACAAGGAGAAATTTCAGATCTTGATTTAGCAGATATGTCGGAAGATTTGCGGCAGGCTTATTACCAAGTTTTAGAAGAATCGTTGCCCGAGGAGATTGCTGAGGACGAGATAAATCTTTTAGAAAAGCGAATAGATCAGTATCGGCAAGAACGAGACTTGCGTAAGCGTGGTAAATTGATTCGTGAGACTAGTAATCATGGTGACACAGAACGTGCCACGATGGAATTAGAGGCTTTTATTGCCCAAAAAAGAAGTATGGAATAGAGGAAACTATGGCAAGTAAACAATCAAATACAACCTTTAATGTACAAGTAGCAGACTTTATCCGCAACCACAAGAAGGAAGGGACAGCAATTGATGATGAGGTGACAGAGAAGTTAGTCATCCCCTTCGTGCTTGACGCCGATCAGATTGATGATCTGTTGGAACGTCTGACAGATGGCGGCATCTCTATCACTGATAAGGATGGCAATCCATCTAGTAAATATGTAGTTGAGGCACCAACACCTGATGAGTTGACGGATGAGGAGCTTATTGGTAGCAATTCAGCCAAGGTTAACGATCCTGTTCGGATGTATTTGAAAGAAATCGGAGTTGTCCCGCTTTTAAGCAATGATGAGGAAAAAGATCTAGCTGTCGCGGCAGCGGAAGGAGATCTGCAAGCTAAGCAGCGTCTAGCTGAAGCCAATTTGCGTTTGGTTGTCTCTATTGCTAAGCGTTATGTCGGTCGCGGTATGCAGTTTCTTGACCTGATTCAAGAAGGGAATATGGGTCTTATGAAGGCGGTTGATAAATTTGACTATTCTAAGGGGTTCAAATTTTCAACTTACGCTACTTGGTGGATACGTCAGGCTATTACTAGGGCCATTGCTGATCAAGCACGAACTATTCGAATTCCAGTGCACATGGTTGAAACCATTAACAAGCTGGTTCGTGAGCAGCGCAATCTCTTGCAGGAATTAGGCCAAGATCCGACTCCGGAGCAGATTGCAGAGCGCATGGATATGTCTCCAGATAAGGTTAGGGAAATTTTAAAAATTGCTCAAGAGCCTGTCTCTCTAGAAACACCAATTGGTGAAGAAGATGACAGCCATTTGGGGGATTTTATCGAAGATGAAGTGATTGAAAACCCCGTTGATTATACAACGCGTATTGTCCTTCGGGAACAATTGAACGAAGTTCTCGATACTTTGACTGACCGCGAGGAAAATGTCCTTCGTCTGCGCTTTGGATTAGATGACGGCAAGATGCGTACGCTTGAAGATGTGGGTAAGGTCTTTAATGTTACGCGTGAACGCATTCGCCAAATCGAAGCTAAAGCGCTACGTAAATTACGTCATCCAAGCCGCAGTAAGCAGCTTAAAGACTTTATGGAGGATTAAAACAGTCCAGTGGACTGTTTTAACCGCTCCTGGGAAATTGGAGAGGAGCGAAAGTCCAGTGGACTGTTTTAACCGCTCCTGGGAAATTGGAGAGGAGCGAAAGTCCAGTGGACTGTTTTAACCGCTCCTGGGAAATTGGAGAGGAGCGAAGAAGTACCAGTGGACTGTTTTAACCGCTCCTGGAAAATTGGAGAGGAGCGAAGAAGTACCAGTGGACTGTTTTTACTTAAGTTTTAAAATCAGAAAGAGTCTACCTAAGTCTGAGACAAGGTATTGACTGTCTCCTTCTAATTTTTGGGAAGTGAACTGCTGATCATTTGACGTTCGCTTAAAAATAAATGGCAAAAGCAATGATGTCTAGTGGAAGTTCTGCTGGAGATTGGCTACTGCCGTTTGAAAATAAAAATAGTAGCTGCACACTATTCGTAAATTAGCGTAAGCAGGGGCGTTTTGCTAGGATAATGCTTGAGGAGGATGAATTAAATGTCAGAAAAAACATACACACCTGAAGAAGTCGAAAAAATTAAGGATCATATCCTTGAAGTATTAGAAATGGTTATTGATCCTGAGTTGGGTATCGATATTGTCAATCTCGGCTTAGTTTATGAAATTCGTTTTGAAGAAGATGGCTACACTGAAATTGATATGACTTTGACAACAATGGGCTGCCCCTTAGCTGATCTGCTGACTGATCAGATTTACGATGTTATCCGTGAAGTTAAGGAAGTTACCAAGGTAGAAGTTAAATTGGTGTGGACTCCAGCTTGGACAATTGAGCGAATGAGTCGTTATGCCCGTATTGCGCTGGGAATTCGATAAATCAAAGAGTGTGAGTAATTCATGGAACTCACGAAAAGGCGAACAGCAGTTGCTAGAGTTTATTATTTACAGATCTGGGTGTTCCAAGGTAGGCTATAGCGAAAATGATTTTTTTGATTGAATTCTCAAAGGCTTTGTATTTCGATAAGGATTGGAAATGAAAAAGTTAAGTATTGTAGTGCCATGTTACAATGAAGAAGCGACCATTGAGTCCTTTTTAGCGGCAACTAAGCAAGTTGAGGCTTCTATAGCTAGGGAGTTAGTGTTTGACTATCTTTTTGTTAATGATGGTTCCAAAGACCAGACTTTATCCGTTTTGCGACGGGTTTCTAAGCAGTTTGATAACGTCCATTATCTGTCGTTTTCTCGTAATTTTGGAAAGGAAGCAGCTCTGTTAGCTGGCTTGGAAGAGGTAGATGGTGATCTTATCACGGTCATGGATGTCGATTTGCAAGATCCCCCGGAAATGCTAGCAGATATGTACCAAAAGATTAAAGATGGTTATGATGTTGTTGGCACGAGACGGGCAGATCGCAAAGGAGAACCGATAATCCGTTCTTTTTTTGCCAAGACTTTTTATTGGCTAGTCAATAAAATTTCAGATACGGAAATGGTTGATGGTGCGCGTGATTTTCGCTTAATGACTCGCCAAGTTGTTGACAGCATTTTGGAGCTGGGGGAGGTCAATCGCTTCTCCAAAGGCCTCTTTGCTTGGGTAGGTTATGATGTCATTTATCTTCCTTATGAGAATCGCGAGCGTGTAGCCGGTGATACTTCTTGGAATTTTTGGTCCTTACTTAGATATTCGATTGATGGTTTTATCAATTTTTCGGAAGCTCCTTTAAATTTAGCAACTTGGGCAGGGTTGGGCAGCTTTATGCTGTCAATCTTTGCCATTCTGTTTGTTGTTGTTCGCCGTTTGCTCTTTGGTGACCCAGTGAGTGGTTGGGCCTCTACTATATCTGTTATCTTGTTTTTAGGTGGATTGCAGCTTTTGGCACTGGGGATTATTGGGAAATATCTGGCGAAAATCTTTTTAGAAACTAAAAAGCGTCCAGTTTATATCATAAAAGAAAAAGGGTGAAATTCATCCTTTTTTTTGTTAGAATGAAGAGGATGACAAACCGATGCTGGAAGGCTTCGCCTGAGGTTATTTCAGTACCAACGGAAAGGAAATTGTAAATGATTTTAATTACTGGCAGCAAGGGCCAGCTTGGTACAGAGCTGCGCCATTTGCTTGATGAGAGAAACGAAGATTATGTCGCTGTGGATGTCGCTGAAATGGATATTACAGATGCTCATAAAGTTGATGAAGTCTTTGCTCAAGTTAAGCCTACTTTAGTTTATCATTGTGCCGCTTATACGGCTGTCGATGCGGCAGAAGATGATGGTAAGGAATTAGATTATGCTATCAATGTGACGGGGACCGAGAATATTGCTAAAGCAGCATCGAAGCACGATGCTACGCTGGTTTACATCTCGACAGACTATGTTTTCAATGGTGAAAAGCCTGTCGGTCAAGAATGGCTGGAAACAGATGAGACAGATCCGCAGACAGAGTACGGTCGCACTAAGCGCATGGGTGAAGAGGCTGTTGAGAAGCTGCTTGATAAGTATTATATTATCCGTACTGCTTGGGTATTTGGAAATTACGGGAAAAACTTTGTCTTTACTATGCAAAGCTTGGCTAAAACTCGTTCGCGTTTGACAGTTGTGAATGACCAGCATGGACGTCCGACTTGGACTAGAACTTTGGCAGAGTTTATGACCTATCTGACCGAAAATCAAAAGGAGTTTGGCTATTATCATCTGTCAAATGATGCAGCAGAAGATACGACTTGGTACGATTTTGCTAAGGAAATACTTAAGGATACTGGTGTAGAAGTAGTACCAGTTGACTCCAGCCAATTTCCAGCAAAAGCTAAACGTCCGATGAACTCAACGATGAGTTTGGCTAAGGCCAAAGCAACTGGTTTTGTCATTCCGACTTGGCAGGAAGCGTTAAAAGAATTTTACAAGCAGGGGAAAAAATAAAATGAAGCAGACAAGTTGAGGAAAGCTTGTCTGCTTTTTAGATTCCCCTCTTTGGAGTATAGGCGAAAATTGGCCTTGTGTAAGCAATGAAGGACGCTATATTTTTACAGTTATGGGTGAAAAGGTCAGTGATTTTATGATATAATAGAGTGATTGTATTGCTAGAATGGAGTTTTTGTGTATGCAGCATGTTTTTATCATCGGAAGCAGGGGACTGCCTGCCAAATATGGTGGCTTTGAAACCTTTGTGGAAGAATTGGTGAAAAATCGCTTATCAGATAAAATCAGCTACCATGTTGCCTGTCTCAGCGATGAGCTGACGGGTTCCCATTCTACATACATGGGAGTAGATTGCTTTACAGTCAAACCTCCCAAACTTGGTCCAGCACGGGTTATTGCCTATGATATGCAGGCTATCAGCTACGCTTTAAAGCTGATCAAGCAAGAGGAAATCCAGCATCCTATCTTTTATATCTTGGGCAATACTATCGGAGCTTTTATTAGTCCTTTTGCACGACGGATTCATAAAATTGGCGGTCAACTCTTTGTTAATCCCGATGGCTTGGAGTGGAAGCGTTCTAAATGGGCTAAGCCTGTTCAAGCTTACCTCAAATATTCTGAGAAGGTGATGACTAAGAGAGCTGACTTGGTCATTTCGGATAACACGGGGATTGAGAGTTATATTAAGGAGACTTACCCTTGGTCTAAAACGACTTTCATTGCCTATGGAACAGATTTAAGTTCGTCAGGGTTGACAGCCCAGTCTGCTCAAGTTCGAGATTTTTTTGAAACTTGGCAAAGTACTGAAAAAGGCTATTATCTGATTGTTGGGCGCTTTGTCCCAGAGAACAACTACGAAGTGGCTATTCGTGAATTTATGGCATCGCAGACCAAACGAGACCTGATTATTATCTGTAATCATGAAGGCAGCAGCTACTTTGAGGAACTGCGTCAGAAAACAGGTTTTGAGAAAGATGAGCGGATTAAGTTTGTTGGGACAGTTTATAATCGTGCTTTACTGACTTATATTCGCCAAGCAGCTTTTGCCTATATTCATGGGCATGAAGTAGGCGGTACGAATCCTGGATTATTAGAAGCATTGGCCCATACAGACTTAAATTTAGTGCTGGGTGTTGACTTTAATAAAGGTGTTGCTCAAGACACAGCCCTCTATTGGGATAAAAAAGCTGGCGGTCTGGCCCAGTTAATCAATCAAAATGATGAGCAAGAGGATTTCAGTGAGTTGGGGCGAAAAGCTCGTCAGCACATGGAGGAGGCCTATACTTGGCCCAAAATTGTAGGAGAATACGAGGAGCTGTTTTTACATGAAAGTTAACATACTCATGTCCACCTACAATGGTGAGCGTTTTTTGGCTCAGCAGATTGACAGTATTTTAGAGCAGACCTTTTCTGACTGGACGCTGTTGATTCGCGATGATGGTTCCAGTGATCGGACACCAGAGATTATTGCAAATTATGCTCAGAGGGACAGTCGTATCTGCTTTATCAATGCTAAACAGCAAGAGAATCTTGGCGTCATAAAAAACTTTTATACGCTGCTTAACTATGAGGAAGCTGATTATTACTTTTTCTGTGATCAAGATGATATCTGGTTGCCAGAAAAACTAGAGCACTGTCTCGAGGAAGGTCAGCGGCATGATCAGCATCAACCTCTCTTGGTATACACAGATCTTAAGGTGGTTAATCAAAATCTGCAGGTTTTGCATGAAAGCATGATTCGCACACAGTCAGGTCATGCCAATACAGCGCTTTTACAGGAATTAACAGAGAATACTGTAACAGGGGGAACTGCCATGATTAACCATGCAGCAGCCCAACTTTGGCATGAAGATGCTGTTGAATCTATACTCATGCATGATTGGTATTTAGCTCTAATAGCAGCAGCTAAAGGAGAATTGGTCTATTTGGATCAGGCAACCGAACTTTATCGCCAACATGATAGTAATGTCCTAGGGGCGCGGACATGGTCAAAGCGCTTAAAGAATTGGCTGCGGCCCCATAATCTAATTGCTAAATATTGGTGGCTGATTGATGCTAGCCAACGGCAGGCCAAACTTTTGTTGAATTTAGACTTGGCCTTGACTGAACATCAACTGATTGAAGCCTATGTTTATTTGCTCGATCAGCCTTGGCGTCAAAGACGACGTACCCTTAAACAGTATGGTTTTGCTAAAAATAGGCCTTTTCATACATTGGTCTTTAAAACCTTAGTGACAACGAAAATTGGTTATCGCCATTATCAGAAATATGGCTATCAAGCATAGGAGAATATCATGGATTTACTTAGTAAGAAGAATCGTATCCTACTAAAAGAACTCATAAAAACAGACTTTAAGCTGCGTTATCAAGGCAGTGTCATCGGCTACCTCTGGTCAATTTTAAAGCCTTTGTTGCTCTTTATGATCATGTATCTGGTCTTCATTCGCTTCCTGCGTTTAGGGGGAGACGTGCCTCATTTCCCTGTAGCACTTTTGCTGGCTAATGTGGTCTGGTCTTTTTTTACGGAAGCAACTAGCATGGGGATGGTTTCTATCGTGACGCGTGGTGATCTGTTGCGTAAGCTGAATTTTTCAAAATCAATTATTGTCTTATCAGCAGTCTGCGGAGCATTGATTAATTTTGGCATTAACCTGATTGTTGTGCTGATTTTTGCCTTGGTCAATGGTGTTCATATTGGTTGGGATGCTGTCTTTTCCATCCCGCTCTTCCTTGAGCTCTTTATTATGGCTTGGGGGGTAGCTCTGCTTTTGGCGACGCTCTACGTTAAGTTCCGTGATATTGGCCAAATTTGGGAGGTTGTTCTCCAAGCAGGCTTGTATGCGACGCCGATTATTTATCCTCTGACCTTTATTACCAACCAAGGAGTTAAAGGAGTTTTTGCGGGTAAGGTTATCATGCTCAATCCTTTGGCGCAGATGATTCAGGACCTGCGTTATCTCCTGATTGATAAAGCCAATTTGACTATCTGGAATTTAATCAATCACTGGTGGTATTATGCTATTCCTTATGTCTTGCCATTTATCATTTTTGCTATTGGTTTGACAGTTTTTAATCGTAGTTCTAAGAGATTTGCGGAGATTCTATAATGACAGCAGAAAATAATATTGCAGTAAAGGTTGACCATGTCAGCAAATATTTTAAATTACCTGTTGAAGCTTCTAACAGTCTGAGGACGACGATGGTCAATCGTTTTAAAGGAGTTAAGGGTTACAAGGAGCAGCATGTGCTGCGTGACATCAATTTTGAAGTGGAGAAAGGTGATTTCTTTGGAATTGTCGGTCGAAATGGCTCGGGCAAGTCTACGCTTCTAAAAATTATTTCGCAGATTTATGTACCGGAAAAAGGCTCTGTAACTATTGATGGAAAGTTAGTTTCTTTTATCGAATTAGGTGTTGGCTTTAATCCCGAATTGACAGGCCGGGAGAATGTCTATATGAACGGGGCAATGCTAGGCTTTTCGACGGAAGAAGTCGATGCCATGTATGATGATATTGTGGATTTTGCCGAACTCAAAGAGTTCATGAATCAAAAACTCAAGAATTATTCAAGTGGGATGCAGGTTCGCCTAGCCTTCTCAGTTGCTATTAAAGCGCAAGGGGATATCCTTATTCTTGATGAAGTCTTGGCTGTTGGTGATGAAGCCTTCCAGCGCAAGTGTAATGATTATTTTATGGAGCGCAAGGAGAGCGGGAAGACCACAATTCTTGTTACTCATGATATGGCGGCTGTTAATAAGTATTGTAATAAGGCAGTCCTGATTGATGATGGCTTGATTAAGGCGTACGGTGAACCTTTCGCTGTTGCCAATCAATATAGCTTGGATAATTTTAGTGTAGAAATTCCAGAAACGGATGAGGTTACTGCTGAAGAAGTTAAGGAAGCCAAAGTTATTGATAATTTTAGTGCTAAGCTTCTAACCAAGGAAGTCGTATCACCTGATGAAGATATCGAAATTGAGTTTTCTTATGATATTCTAAAAGAAAATTTTGATACCTACATTGCACTGTCATTTGTGGATATTTCTGATGGCATTGGCCTCTATAATGATAATTCATGGAATTATAAATTAACAGGTGTGGGTCATCATAAAATCGTTTATAAGTGTAAGCTACCCTATTTTAATACTGTAAAATTACGAGTTCAAGCGAATGTCCGTGATGAAAATAACCGTGATATAACTGTCTTATCAATGACGAGACCCCCAGTATTTACGGTACGAAGAGAGATTGATGAAACTAATTTTTCTTTGAAAGATTCTTCAACTGGCTTATTGGAGAGACAAGGTGAGTGGGTCAAATAATAACAGTGGGGTTAGAATATGCGAGTACTATTTATTTCACCCGTCGGAGCTTTCTTTAGCGGAGCAGAGGTGGCAGCTGGAAACTTGATGCGTTATTTGCAAATGCAGGGTCATCAAGTTTATAATGTCATTCCTGATAATGGGGAACATGCTGATGATGATTATCTAAAATTTATGGAAGACAATCACATTGAGCTTTTTCAACTTAAAACGAATAAGTGGTGGTGGCCAGAAGCTTATCAGCTTGAACAGACCGATCTTGTCAGTGTTTTTGCTTACCAGCATAAAAATATTTTTCAGATTCGCCAGCTAATAAATAACAAGCAGATTGACCTAGTTATTTCAAACACTGTTAATGTTTTTCAGGGTGCCATGGCTGCAGCATTGGAATCTGTAGTTCATTATCAGATTATTCACGAATTCCCAATTGGTCAGTTTAACTATTATAGGAAAAAAATTGACCTGATTAATCGCTTATCGGATAAAATATTTGTTGTTACAGGGGGGCTTTATCAAGAACTTGGTAAATATTTCCCAGAAGAAAAACTTTTTCCGTTTATCCCCTATTCACAGCTTGATGAATTTCCTCTAAAAAATGTTGAAAAAAGCAGAATAGTTTCAATCGGTGGTATTAGCCAATGGAAAAATCAATTAGAATTAGTTCAAGCCTATGAAAAATTAGCCATTTCCGAGATAGAACTTGTTTTTATTGGTAGTTGGGAACCGGGATATAAGGAAAAGCTAGATAATTATATTTTTGAAAAAGGTCTTACAAATATCACTTTTCTTGGATATCAAAAGTCACCTTTTAGGCTCTTGACAGACAAAGATATATTGGTATTACCTTCTAAAATAGAAACATTTGGGTTGGTATATGTTGAATCTATTCTATCGGCTGTTCCAGCAGTTGTCTCAAATAATTTAGGGCATAAAACGGTTAGTGAGTATTTTGGTACGGGAAATGAATATCCTTTAGGGGATGTTGAGACTCTGGTTGAAAAAATTAACTGGTTGCTTGAAAATTTTGATAGTGAAAAACAGCTTGCTTTGGAATTAAGTCACAGAGCTAGAGAACTTTATACTCTGGAAAAAACATCTCAAATTTTTCTTGATAATCTTGATAAAATGGAGAGTGCTCACCCCGAATCGAGAGAAGCTTTCAAAGCTTTAAATTATTTTCTTGGTTGGGATTTGGCTTTCCCCCTATTAGAGAGTATTTCTAATCAAAAGGTAACTGTATATCACAGTAATGAACAGCCTTATTATAAAAAGGAAACTTATGAAATTAAGACTAAGGATGAATTGGTCATTGAAGTTGGCCTAGCTGACTTTATTAGAATTGATTTGACAGAGGAAGCTGGTCTTTATAATGAAGCCACAATGATTGATCAGGTGACTGGTAAAGTATTAGAACCTGTTCATTCTAATGCTTTCAGACTAAGGGATAAGTTTTTGTTTTTAGAGAGAGATCCTCAACTGGTTTATGATACATCAGTGTTGCATCATCACAATCTCACCTTTTCGTATGCAAAAGGGGAGTTCAGCGAGTTAGCTGAGAATGTTCAAGAATACATAGATGATAAATTAGAGCTTTCTCGCTTGATAGATATTGAAGCTAAATATCAGGACTTAGAGCGTGAATACAGTGCAGTCGTCCATTCTCGCCGTTGGACTATTCCAACTAAAATCATCAATTTCTTTAGGAGAAAATAAAACATGAAGCGTTTGCTTTTATATGTGCATTTTAATAAATATAATCGTCTGAGTTCGCATGTGCATTATCAATTGCGACAGTTGCGTTCTCTCTACAGTAAGGTTATTTTTATCTCTAACAGCTCTTTTAATGAGGCAGACGAAGCTAGATTGCGTCAGGAAGGACTGATTGATGATTTTATTCAGAGGCAAAATAGTGGCTTTGATTTTGCTGCTTGGCGTGATGGTATGGCAGCTGTTGGTTGGGATAAGCTGGCTGATTACGACTCAGTTACAACGATGAACGATACCTGTTTTGGTCCTTTGTGGGATTTACAGCCCATTTATGAACGGTTTGAAACGGATGAACAGGTAGATTTCTGGGGACTAACCAATCATCGAAAGACTAAGAGTTTTCCTGAGCATATCCAGAGCTACTTTATTAGTTTCAGTCAAAAGGTAGTTACTTCATCAGCTTTTCTGGATTTCTGGCAAGGAATTCAAGATTTTACAGATGTCCAAGAAGTTATCGGCCACTATGAAACACGGGTGACAACAGCGCTAACCGATGTAGGATTCAAGTATTCTGCTGTTTTCAATACGATTGAGATCCCTACAGAAGGCATGCTGCATCCTGACTTTAGCTACTATAATCCGACGGCTATTCTTAATGCTAGGGTTCCATTTGTTAAGGTTAAAACGATTGATGCTAACCAGCATATCGGCCCTTATCTCCTCAACCAGATTAGGGAGTTTTCTAATTATCCTATCGATCTGATTGTTAGTCACATGACCAATATCAGTCAGCCCGATCTGCCATATTTATTAGCCTATAAGTATCTTGAGCAGCCCGATATGAATACTCAGCTGTTCTCTCAAGGCAAGGTGGCTGTTCATCTGCATGTTTTTTATGTGGATCTTTTACAAGAATTTTTGGATGCCTTTCAGGCCTTCCACTTTACCTACGATCTCTTTATCACAACGGATAAGGAAGAGAAGCAGGCTGAGATTCGGACAATATTGGAGCAGAATCGAGTTCCAGCTCAAATCTTTGTGACCGGCAATATTGGCCGTGATGTTCTACCAATGTTAAAATTGAAAGAACAACTCAAGGAATATGACTATATTGGTCATTTTCACACCAAGAAATCCAAAGAAGCAGACTACTGGGCTGGTCAATCGTGGCGGCAAGAATTAATTGAGATGTTGGTTAAGCCAGCGGATAAAATTCTGACTCAAATGGCTAGTAATGAGCGTTTAGGCTTGGTGATTGCGGACATGCCAACCTTCTTTAGGCTCAATAAAATTGTCGTGGCCTGGAATGAACATTTAATCGCTCCTGAGATGGAGGAGCTTTGGACAAAGATGGGGCTGCATAAGGCCATTGATTTCAAAATGATGGATACTTTTGTCATGAGCTATGGTACATATGCCTGGTTTAGATACGATGCGCTTAAGCCCCTCTTTGATTTGGGGTTAACGGATGAAGATATCCCGGCAGAACCCCTGCCGCAAAATTCGATCCTTCATGCTATTGAGCGTTTATTGATTTACATTGCTTGGGATGGCCACTATGATTACCGTATCTCACAAAATCCGATTACTATGACGCCTTTTATTGAGAACAAGATGCTCAATACACGTGCCAACAGTAGTCCAAATACTTATGTTGATTTTACCTATATGGGAGGAATTAAGGGAGCTTTGAAGTATATTATCATCGGACCGGCTCGAGCGGTGAAGTATATTGTGAAGCGGCTTTTAAAAAAGTAAACTATGAGAAAAATTATTAAAGATATAGATTGGTACAAAATTTTGCACATCGTGCTTATTTGCCTTTTTGTCTTTTGTATCAGTTTCTTCTTAGTCAATCAGCAGCTGTTGCAGGGGCATCGTGCTGATAGGCTGCTGAAGGCTTTTAGGGCATCCAGTACTCTCAATGATGCTCTGTACGGGATCTCTATACTTGGCTTAGCCGTCTATGTCAGTCGAGGGTTGAAATGGCGGTTTTGGTTGCAGTATGGCCTTGGCTACCTAGGTTATCTCTTTATCTCTTATTTTTTATTGGTAACGAGAAATCTGAATAATGGTAAATTTAAGTGGGAACGATTCGGTCACAATGATTTCTTTCAGTCTAAAACTCTGTTGACTGTTTTAGGTATCTTAGTTTTAGCAGGAGCCATTCGGTTCTTATCGGATAAATTGCGTGAGAACCATAAGAAGAATCAATCTAAGCATTCAAAATTAGAAGATAGTCTGCTTAGTCTGGACAAACCCTTGAAACATTATAAGAGTTATCAGCTGCCTGTATTTACTTTTCTGGGGATGGCTATTGTCAATGATCATTTAGCTATCGCTGCTATGAAACCGTCTCTTTTAAATCTCATTAAAAAAGCAGATCTTTCTGACTATGCTTGGGCTATGGGAGCAAGTTTGGCTATCTGCTTGGCATTGTATTCGACCTTGTGCTTTGTAGTTGCTAGGGGGATCGCCGATGCTATGAAAAAAAGGGCGTCTATCTCATTAGCAGTAGCAACAAGTTTTTTGCTAGCGATTATCTTTAACTATATTTTTCAGGCGACTATCAAGGCAGATGGACCGATACTAGGCCGGTATATTTTCCCAGGAGCTAGTGTCTACCAAATTTTGGTTTTAGCTCTGGTCAATGTTGTCTTTTATATGGTGGTTAACCGCTACCTGATTGCGACAACAACCTTGATTGCTGTGGGTTCCTTGCTATCTGTTGCTAATAGTATTAAATTCAGTATGCGTAATGAACCAGTTTTATTCAGTGATTTAAGCTGGCTCAAAGATGTTGGACTCTTGCTCTCCTATGTCAATGCGACAGCAATTTTAATTGCTGTTCTAGCTATTGTGGCCTTAGCGGGCCTGACCTATTTTTTATGGAAACTCTTATCATTTAAAGATATTATCCATTCGAACTGGCGTCTAAGGGTGGCAGTTTCAATCCCTATCTTAGTACTCTTTACCACGGTGGTTACGATTTTTGGCCAACAGGATAATGGGAAGATTGCAGACGATATTCCCGTTCTATCTCGCCTTAACAATACAGAAAATATTGAGTGGATGGGACAGTCTGTGGTGGCAAGGGAGCGCTCCTTAATGTTTGTTTGGACTAAGCAGCTGACTTCCTCTAAGATGGAAAGACCCTCAGGTTACAGCAAAGATACTATGGAGAAACTTGCTCAAGAATATACTCAAAAAGCTGATGTTATCAACAAAGGCCGAAAAGGTAGTATTTCGGATCAGACAGTCATCTTTGTTTTGAGTGAGAGTTTTGCGGATCCTAGTCGTTTATCAGATGTTAGCCTTAATCGTGATCCTATTCCGTATATCAAATCTATTAAGAAAAGTTCAACAAGCGGTTTAATGAAGGCCGATGCTTACGGTGGTGGTACAGCCAATATGGAGTTTCAGTCATTGACCGGATTGCCGATGTATAATTTATCATCATCTATTTCGACGCTTTATACTGAAGTTGTTCCTGAAATGAAGCGACTGCCTTCAATTAGTGATTCCTTTGAGTCAAAAAATAAGATTGCCATCCACTTGGGTGATGCTAATACTTACTCACGTAAATCAGTATACCGTCGCCTCGGTTTTGATAAATTTATCGCAGCTGATGGTGGAACACAAAAAGCCAAGCATTTGGGAACTATTGGGGTATATCCAAGCGATGAAAACACTTATCAAACTATTATGGATAATATTGACCAATCTCAAAGCCAGTTTTTCTCAGTAATGACCTATCAGAACCATACACCTTGGAATTATACAGATAAAACACCATACGGTGGATCTGGTAAAGGATTTGATCCAGCTGAGAATAGTTATACAAATAATTATGCTAAGTTGTTAAATAAGACAGATCAAGCAACCAAAGACTGGTTAGGACAATTATCTAAATTAGATAAAAAAGTAACCGTTGTTTTTTATGGGGATCATTTGCCAGGTTTCTACCCAGATAGCACTTTTAAGGACAAACCAGAGACTCAATATCAGACGGATTACTTTATCTGGAGTAATTATCCAACTCATAAGCAGAACCATCCTTACGTCAACTCTAGTGATTTTCCAGCAGAGTTATTATTAACAACATCAACTAAGGTGTCTCCTTATCAGGCCTTGTTAACAGAAGTGATGGATAATGCTAGTATTAATAAAAAACATACAACCAAGAAGCAGAAGAAAATAGCACATGATCTGAAATTGATCGAATACGACTTGATTTCTGGTAAGGGTTATATAGCTTCAAATGATAAGTTCTTTAAAATAAAGGGAGAGAAGTAGCGTGAAAAAATTTTATTTGCCAGTATACTATAGTCTTACGAGTTTACTCTTCACTCTGCAGTCCATTGTTTATATTAATGATGCGGGAGATCAGCTAAGTTTTGCCCGTTTGTCTGAGCGTTATGGTTTCTTTGAGTTTGCTTTTCATCGCTACCAAGTGTGGTCTAGCCGTCTCTTAATTGAGTCTGTCACCATGTTTATGTCATCACATTATCTGATTTTTGATATTACGATGCTGGTCGCTGTGGCGGTATTCTTCCATTGCTTTAATGGTATTTTCTTAAGTGATGATAAATATTGGGGACTTCGTTTTATTATTCCAGCACTGTTTTTATTGGTATTTCCAAGTATCTTTTTTACCAGTGCAGGCTTAATTGCGACAGTGACTAACTACCTTTTCCCAATGATTGCCTTTGTGGTAGCATGGTATTGCCTTGAGCAAAAGGAGCTAAAATGGTTGCTTATATCACTGCCCTTTATGATATTTGCCTGTATGCAAGAGCAGTTTACGATTTTTGCACTGATTATTTTTGCTTTCTTATTGCTTAAAAATTGGTTTATTAATAAAGAGGTGAGTGTTTATTATCTATCAGCGATAGTAATTGCTTTTGCAGGGACAATTTCCGCTTTAGTAGCACCAGGCTCTGCTCGCCGTACAATGATTGAGTCTAAAACTTGGTATCCTGGTTTTGACAAGTTATCTTTAGTTGTTAAAGTAGCTAAGGGCTATATGGAGACGAATCGTGTTTTATTTGTTACCTCAGAGCTAACGATTATTTATTTACTGCTCATAGCTGCTCTCGTTTTGGCTTTGCTTAAGCGGCGGTATGTTTCATCAGTTATGTCAGGCGCAGTTCTTTATACAATTTTAACGAATAGGCTGGGAAGCACGAGTCTGCTAACGGCTGTACAAAAGGTCAATGATTTCCAAAATCAGCAACCCGTCACTGAATTTAGCTTTAAAGCAAATCTTTATCCACTAACTTTATATACAATTTTGTTAGCGGTGGTAGCTATTTCAGTGTTCTTGATATTTGAAGATCTCTGGCAGGCTGGAACAGCCGTAGTAGTTTTGGCAGTTGGCTACGCTGCTCGGATGACAGTGTCGTTATCACCGACAATTTATGCTTCGGAACTACGGACATATACACCATTAATTTTTGCTGGGCTTATTATAGTAATTATGGTGTGTCAAGAACTCTTTAATACCATAAATCATAAGTCAGCTGTTTGACGGTGCACTGTGGCACTGCTTTTGAAACTTTAGTGCTGTATTCCCTTCCTTTAGGAGATTAGTATGAAAATTCTTTTTTTTCTAGGGCAAAAAACTATATTATTGTGGTCATTTTTTATCTTTACAATACTCACTATAACCAGCCTCATTATTAGAACAAATATGCCTATGGATGGCTCTGAGTTGTCTCATATGAGGTATAATGAGCCCTTATTTTTTGCTTATCTTAGCTTTTTGTTACTCTTTTTTGTCTTTTTTGTTCATATAGCTGATTATATTAAGGATTCATATCTTTTTGTAGCAGGCAGTGTTATCTATATTGTTTTAGGAATATATCTGATGTTGCACCAAAACGATATGCTGCGTCACGACTCTGTAGCGGTACTAGAGGCTGCGAAGGCTCTAAATCGTGGAGATTATTCCCTGTTGACCTCTGTCTTTGGATATTTGCATAAGTATCCCCATCAGTTGGGTCTTGTTAGTTTTGAACGCTTTATCTTAGCTATCTTTGGAGAGAAGAATGTAAAAATCTTTTTTACTATTAATTTAATTATGGCAATCGGTGATAATTTTTTTCTTTGGCGCATCACACAACGTGCCTTTAAAAATCCAACGGTTTCTAAGCTCATTATACTTTTATCTTTTCTCTTTTTACCTCAGCTTTTCTTTATTTTATTTGTCTATGGTTTGACTTATGGTTTATTTTTTGCTTTGGCAGGTTTGTTCTATTTTCAAATTTATCTGGAAAATAGAAATTGGATACCACTGATTTTGACTATTGTATTTTTTACTTTGTCAAATATTGTTCGCAACAATTATATAATTTTGGCTTTATCTATTCTAATTGTTCTTGCATTAGATTGGTTAGTACATAAACCTAAAAAGAATTTTATTTTAGCACTTGGTCTGCTAGTATCTGTGGTATCGGTTAACCGTCTTATTTTAACTTATTATCAACAGGCAGCAGCAGTCTCTAAACTTGAAGGAGAGCCAAAAATCGCTTGGGTGGCTATGGGACTAAATGACAATGCAGCTATCTATAATCGCGTTGCGGGTTGGTATGATGCCTATGTTGAACATGTCTATAATAAATACAATGGTAATTCAGACAAAATAGAGGTAGCAAGTCGAAAACAAATAGCACATCGCTTAGATTATATGAAGACTAATCCTAGATATGCTGTGACTTTTTTTAAGAATAAATTCGTCTCTATGTGGACGGATAGCTTATTTGAGTCTATATGGTCAGGACCTGCTACAAAACTTTCGATTGAAAATCAGAAAATTTCAGGAAATTTGATGTCTGACATTTATGAAGGAGGATGGGCTTATGAAATTTCTTATTACTTTTCTGCTCTTCTACTTGTTATAATTTATGGTTCTGTTTTGCCCGTTATTGTCCTACAGTGGCGCCAACGTCAAACAAGCAATTTATTTTTACTAATTCCTCTTTTGTACTTATCAGGTGGCTTGATATTCCATTTACTATGGGAAGCGAAGAGTCAGTATATTTATCCTTATGTTTATTTACTACTGCCGCTGACTGCTTACGGGCTATATGCATTATCTATAAAGGTAAAGAACCAGAGATGTGTTGGACGTCATAGGCATTAAAAACAGTGCTACTTTGATATTGCTGATGGGGATATGGTATACTAGAGACGTTAGAATTACCGTAGGAGAAAATTGAATGGTACAAAAATTATCTGTTGTTGTACCTTGTTACAACGAAGAAGAAACGATTTTACCCTTCTTGGCAGAAAGCCAAAAGATTGAGGAAGTTCTAGCGGCGGAGCTAGAATTTGAATATATCTTTGTTAATGATGGTTCTAGAGATGATACGCTGCAGGTTCTAAGAGAAGTGGCGGCTAGTTATGCTAATGTTCATTATGTCTCATTTTCCCGTAATTTTGGAAAAGAGGCTGGTCTTTTAGCTGGTCTTGAAGAAGCGAGTGGTGATCTTATTACTGTCATGGATGCTGATTTACAAGACCCCCCTGAGTTACTTGTTGAGATGTATGATAAGATAAAAGAAGGGTGTGATGTTGTTGGCACGAGACGGGCAGATCGTAAGGGAGAGCCTGTCATCCGGTCCTTCTTTGCTAAAACCTTTTATCGTATTATCAATAGAATTTCAGATACGGAAATGGTTGACGGTGCCCGTGATTTTCGTTTAATGACGCGTCAGGTTGTCGATAGTATTTTAGAGCTCCAAGAAGTCAATCGCTTCTCCAAAGGTCTCTTTTCATGGGTTGGCTATAATGTTGCTTATATTAGTTATGAAAACCGGGAACGTGTAGCAGGTGAAACATCTTGGAATTTTTGGAGTCTTTTAAAATATTCTATGGATGGCTTCATTAACTTTTCTGAGGCACCGCTTAATTTATCGGTATGGGCTGGTGCTATATCATTTTTCACTTCTCTTATTGGGATTTTAGCTGTTATTATAAGAAAATTAGCCTTCGGTGGCAGTGTCTCTGGTTGGGCTTCAACGATTTGCATTATACTCTTTATTGGTGGCCTTCAACTGTTAGCATTGGGGATTATTGGTAAATATATTGCTAAAATATTTGTTGAAACAAAACGAAGGCCTACCTATATTATTAAAGAACGTGATAAATAAAAAACAGGAGTTTTACATGGTACTGCACCCCAATGATGGGACGGTAGAAAAATACTTTTTAGGTGACTCGTTTTCTGTAATCTACAGGAGACTGGTTGTTTAATCTCTGTTGAATTCTAACTTCATTATAAAATGTGATGTAGTTTTTGACAATATCTGTTAGACTATCTTTAGTTAAGTTTCTCCAGTTATGGAGATAGAAGGTTTCAGACTTTAGAACGGAATGGAACCATTCGATACAGGCATTATCCGCTGGTGTCCCTTTTCTGGACATGGAGCGGGTGATGTCTTTTTCTGTATAAGCCTGATCATAAGCCTTTGAGGTGTAAACAGACCCTTGATCACTGTGCAAGAGTGCTCCTTGAGGCAGCTTCAGTTGGTTCAAAGTGTATAACACAAAGTCCGTATCTTGGCAATCTGAGATGGTATAAGCTACAATTTCACGATTGTAGAGGTCCATGATGGAGGACAGGTAGAGCTTACAATTTCCAAAGTAGAGGTAGGTAATGTCTGTCACCAGCTCCTCCAATGGTTTTTCTGCTTGAAAGTCACGGTTGAGTTTGTTCTCTGTCACATAGTAAGGCTTTCCTAGATTTAGCGCCTTCTTGGGACGTGCACGACAGAGCCAGCCATTCTCCTTCATGATACGATAGACCTTCTTACAATTGACAACGAGACCATAAATTTTCTTGAGTAATCGGGTGATGGTTCGATAGCCGTAGATAAACTGATTTTCCATGCAGAGCTGCTCAATCTTCTCCACAACCTCTCCACAACTTTATCTCGTTTCTTAGGTCTCTCACCTTCTGCTTTCCAACGGTAGAAAGTTGAGCGTTTGACGCCGAAACACTCCAGAATGACTGAGACTGGATGGATTTTCTTATACTCTTCCACCAGCTTGATAAGACTTACTTTGTCGATGGCCTTATCAAGCGTCGATACTTTTTTAAGAGTTCTACCTGCAGGCGTAGTTGTTCTATTTCTGGTAATTGTGCCATCCCTTTCCCGTAGGTATATTGTTTCCCGACAGGTTGATGGAAACGGTGCAGTTCATCATTCCGATACCAGCGCCACCAGGTCTTTGCCTGACTAACATTTTTGATCCCCAAGGTTTCCATGATAGCCTTATTGGACTTGCCTGCCTTCTTCATCTCGATACAGGCTAACTTAGTTTCTAACGAATACGCTTTTTTGACCATAACAAAAACACTCCTGTTTCTAGTTTACTAGATTTCAATAGGAGCGTTTTTCTTGTGTCTCATTTTATGGGGCTAGTACCATACCAAGAAACTCTTTTTTTTACAATTCAAGATAATTTTCTGACATTCTGAGATTTTTTAAGTCTTTTTTAAGCGGGGGGGGGGGAGTATACTATACCCGCACTGCGCAGTGCTAATACAGTATTTCTAAGTTATGTTATGATTAATTAACTTTGCTGGTTTACCTTTTATCAGATTGATTTATACTTTTTTTCATTCTTTTGTTATTGGTTTACGAATAACTGATATAGAGGAGCTTTTCTTCTCTGGGGCATGGGGCAAAGTTTTTTTTTGAGTCCATATATAATCAAAATGGGTTTCTAGGGAAATTAGATTGGTTTTATGTGTCAAAAAAAGCATAATACTCCTCGTGGCAACAATTAGCTTGATTAGGTTGTAAGCTATTTTATTGGCTGAAAACTTAATTTTATGAGGAGATGGTGTATGAATTATTAACCATAGAACAGTAGAGAAACTAGTTTAGAAATTTTATTTTAGTATGTAAAAGGAGATATTATGACAAGTTATCAGAAGAAACAGCGTAAGCATCAATTAAAGAAAACTGCTTATTTCAATCGCTTAGCTCTAGCAGGTTTAACAACTGTAGCAGTTGGAGCTGTAGCTATGTCAACTGGTGCACAGGCTCAAGCTGATGAAACTAAAGAAACTATTTCACAGGTAGCGGCAACAAGGGATGTTAATACTACTGATGCAGGGGAAACAGTTGAAGCTGTAGAAGCAGCACCAACTTCTGATCCCACAGGAGATAGTGGGCAATCAGAGGTGGTTACTTCAGAAACCTCTATTGAAAATACCCAGCCTGTCGCTAGTCAATCAGATATTAACTCGCAAGAAGCCGTGAATACCACAACTTCTGGTGGTGTTGCCTCTTCATTACAAACACAAAATGGTAGTACTTCTCAGAATTCAGCAACAGCCAGTTCAACAGACTATGTCGTGAACGAGGCAGTGGCTGATACAAAAAATTCTGATGCTGTTAAACGGGCAACAGTTGGTAAGGTAGCAACTGCGGCAGCTGATTCTACTTACACACGTCCAGTTGAAGGGCCAATATCTGCTGGTTTTGAAGGATATCCAGGACATGGCGGTATTGATTACGCCGTTCCTGAAGGTACCCCAGTACATGCTGCTAGAGATGGAGTTGTAAAAATTGCTGGCTCTGGTCACTCGTGGATGGGATGGCAGGCTGGTAATGCCGTTTTGCTCCAGCATGCTGATGGCATGCATACAGGTTATGCGCATTTATCACAAATTATTGTTTCCGTTGGTGAACAAGTGAGACAAGGACAAGTTATTGGTTATTCAGGAAGTACAGGACTTGTGACGGGACCTCACCTGCATTTTGAAATATTACCAGCTAATCCAGATTTTCAAAATGGGCATTCCGGCCGGATTGATCCAACGCCTTATATCTTGAATGCACCGTTTAAAGGAGAACCAACCCCAACAATTAATAGCTATAATGTTGAACAGCTTGCTTCTGAAATAGGTCAGAGTATCTCTGATGGAGATTACCACATTGTTTCTACTGCTAATCCAGCTTATGGATTGGATGCTGCAGGGCAAGGGACAGCTAATGAAACTAACATCCAATTGAATGAGAATGCTACTGATAATAATCAAGTGTTCACAGTAACTTATTTAGGAAATGGTTATTATAAATTAGTCCATAAATATTCTAATAAGGCACTTGATGTGGCACATGGTGATAGCAACAATGGCGCTAATGTTCAGCTATTTGATTATCATGATAGTGCTAATCAGCACTGGATTATAAAGCCTAGTAGAGATTTCAACTCTTTTGAGATTGTTTCGGCTCAAAATGGTTTGAATTTAGATATAACTGGTATAAATATTGCCAATGGAACTAATATTGAATTATTTGAAAATACCGGTAGTCAAGCGCAGCAATTCAGATTTATTGCAGTTGATAAAGATGCTAAACGAACAATTGCTGATGGTGATTATCATATTGCTTCGGCCCTAGATGAAAATATGGTACTAGACATTCCTAATTATTCAGAAGAAGACGGTGCCACTATTCAAATTTTTCCAAATAAGAATAGTGAAAATGACAATCAGGTTTTCACTGTAAAATATTTAGAAAATGGCTATTATTCTATTGCAGCTAAAAATACTGGTAAAGTAATTGATAGTGATCACAACGGGGCATTTAATGGAACAAATGTTTTAATGTTCACGCCTAATGGTCAAGAAAATCAACAATGGATTATAAAACCAAGTAATTTTGATAACTTCTTTGAAATTGTTGCCAAAAACAAGAATCAAGTTTTAGATGTTACAGGTGGCGTTGCTAATCCAGAGACGAAAATAGAGTTGTACATCCGAAATGGAGGAGAAGGACAAGCTTGGAAGTTTGTACCTGTAAAAAAAGATTAGTATAAACAATGTGAAGCAATAGATCGTACTATGAAAGAATGCTTGATCTGCTTCGCAGAAAATCCGGCATCTCCTTAGGGAGTTGTCGGATTTTTAGGTACGACAAGCATGTTGTACCTCTGAGGTGAAAGTCCTCTGTGGGCACCCGCTACCGGTGAACCCAATAGCGATTCCCAAGCCTGACTATCGTGAGGTAGCGGGGAGAGGAAGGGATAGCGAAATCGTGGCTCTAC